>DASXWZ010000219.1:0-5194 GCA_036503375.1 Rhodanobacteraceae bacterium
AGCGGCGTCAGCGGTGCGCCCTCGTCGTCGCGTAATTCGAAGTCGCCGGCGCGCAGCCGTTGCGGCGAGCGCTCGGGTGGATCGACGATGCGGCCGTCCGCGCCCTGGCAGCGGCCCTCGCCGTAGAGGCTCATGCTGGAGGCGACCACCAATCGCTGCAGCGGTGCCGCGCTCAACGCTTCCAGCAATACCGCGGTGCCGCGATTGTTGATGTCGGTGTAGCGCTCGATCTCGTACATGCTCTGGCCGACGCCCACCGCGGCGGCGAAGTGGAACACCGCATCCACTCCGCGCAGCGCGCGGTTGACCGCGACGCGGTCGCGCACGTCGCCCTGGAGCAGTTCGACTTCGGGATTGAGGTACACCGGCCGCGCACCCGATTCGCCGTGCACCTGCGCGTCGAGATTGTCCAGCGCGCGCACGCGATAGCCATGTTCGAGCAGTTCGTCCGCGAGATGCGAACCGACGAAACCGGCGCCGCCGGTGATCAGCACCAGTCCGTCGCGCACGCCCGCGCCGCGCGCCGACTCAGGCCGGGACACCGGAGAACTCCGGCTCGGTGCGCGATTCGGTCAGCACCTGTTCGAACCACGCGATCGTGCGGCGCAAGCCGGCGTCCAGCGGCGTGCGCGGCGACCAGCCGAGCGCCGCCTGCGCCAGGCCGATGTCGGGACAGCGCCGTGTGGGATCGTCCACCGGCATCGGCCGGTGGACGATGCGCGAGCGCGAACCGGTGAGCTCGATGATGCGCCGTGCCAGTTGCATGACCGTGACTTCGGCCGGATTGCCGAGATTCACCGGACCGGTGAGTTCCGGCGCTGCAAAGGTGAATCTGCAGATGCCTTCGATCAGGTCGTCGACGTAACAGAACGAGCGCGTCTGTCCGCCGTCGCCGTGCACCGTCAGCGGCTGGTTTCGCAAGGCCTGCACGATGAAGTTGGAAACCACGCGGCCGTCCTCGAGTTGCATCTGCGGGCCGTAGGTGTTGAAGATGCGCGCGACCTTTATTTCCACGCCGTGCACGCGCTGGAAATCGAAGAACGCGGCCTCGGCGCAACGCTTGCCTTCGTCGTAGCAGGCGCGCGGCCCGATCGGCGAAACCGCGCCGCGATAGGACTCGCTCTGCGGATGGACTTCCGGTTCGCCGTATACCTCGCTGGTGGAAGCCTGGAAAATGCGCGCGTGCTGCAGCTGCGCCTGCCGCAGCAGATTCAGCGCGCCATCGGTGCAGGTGCGGATGGTCTTTTCGGGATCACGCTGATAGTGGCGCGGCGAGGCGCAACAGGCGAGATTGAAGATCACGTCCGCTTCGAGCGCGAGTGGCGCGACCACGTCGTGCTTGAGGAAGCGGAAGCGTCCGCGCGCCAGCAGTGGCGCGACGTTGTGCAGGCTGCCGGTGGCCAGATTGTCGATCGCGGTGACGTGCCAGCCCTGCTCCAGCAGGCGCCTGCACAAATGGCTGCCCAGAAAACCCGCGCCGCCGGTGACGACTGCGCGTCCCGCAGAGATCGATCCGCTGCTCGCCTTCATCCTTGAATTCCTTTTCCGGCATCCGTGCGTCGGCATCGTTGCGGCAGCAAGATGCGTGCCGCGACCGACAACAGCGACGCGCGCGGATCAGCGCGTCCATCCGGACGCACCTGCGGGCCGAGCGAACGCACGTACATACGTTGCGGCGTGAAGAGATCGTGCGCGCGCAGGGCAGCAGCGGTGCGCACCCGATCTTGCCCGCCGATATAGCGATTGCGTAAACCTTTTTCGGCCGCGCGTGTAATTTTTCGCGCTCAGCGCGCCTTGCGCAGACAGGCCAGCACTGCGCGCTCGGCCTGGTCCAGTCCCCGCCTGCTGCCCGAAGCGCGTTGCCACGCCGACAGCAGACGCGCGCCCGCCGCGCGATCCTCGAAGGCTTCGGCGATGGCAGGGTGCACGTATGCGCGCCGGCACACCGCGGGGGTGTTGCCCAGCTCGGATGCGGCGCGCGCGATCGCGCCGCGCAACATCGCGGGCGTGGCCCTGCCGGTGTCGAACAGCGCCCGCGCCACGCTGACCGTTGCTGCCCAGGTACGGAAATCCTTGGCGGTGAATTCGTCGCCTGCGATGTCGCGCAGGTAATCGTTGACGTCCTGTGAACCGATGCGGTGCAGCTTGTTGCCCCCGTCGCGATACTGGAACAGATGCTGGCCCGGCAAGTCCGCGCATCGGCGCACCACCGCCGCGACGCGCGCATCGTCCAGTTCCACCTGCTGCCGCTGCCCCGACTTGCCCCGGAATTGCAGGACGACCTCGTCGCCTTTTACGCGGGCATGGCGGTCGCGCAGCGTACTCAACCCGTACGAGTGATTGGCTTTCGCGTACTCCTCGTTGCCGATGCGCACGTGGGTGCGGTCGAGCAGGCGCACGATCGTCGCCAGCACGCGCTCGCGCACCAGCCCCTTGCGGCGCAAGTCGCGCGCAACGCGCGCCCGCAGTTTCGGCAACTCGCGCGCGAAGTCCGCCATGCGTCCGAACTTGCCGTCGTCGCGCCAGATCTTCCACAAGGGGTGATAGCGGTATTGCTTGCGGCCACGCGCGTCGCGCGCCGTAGCCTGCACGTGGCCTCGCGGGCTGCGGCAGATCCACACGTCGGTATAGGCGGGCGGAATGGCCAGCGACTTGATGCGCGCGAGCACGCGCGGGTCCGTGATCCTTCTGCCGCGCGCATCCAGATAGACGAAACCCTGGCCGCGTCGCTCCCGGCGATAGCCCGGCTCGCAATCGGAAACGTGGATCAATCGGGGACGCCTGGCCGTCATCGCAAACCCTCTTTCCTGGACGCGTTCACGTGCGGCCCACGGGGCCTGCGCAACGCTCTGCATCGCGCGCGATGCGGACGGCATCGGACGCGATGTTTCCACGGAGGGAGTCAAGCATGAAAACGCGTCAAGGAATCATGATGGTCGCCGGCTGCCTCATCGGCACCGCGGCGTATTGCGGGCCGCAGGACACCGACTTCGCACGCCACGCCGCTTCGGGCGGACTGGCCGAAGTGTCGATGGGCAAACTGGCCGAAAGCCACGCGCAGAGCGCCGACGTGAAAAGCTTCGGCCAGCGCATGGTGCAGGATCATTCGAAGGCCAACGATCAGTTGATGGCCGCGGCCGCGCAGGCAAACATCAAGTTGCCGGCCAGTCCGATGCCGAAGGATCAGGCCGTCATCAACCGTTTGTCGAAACTGCAGGGCGCCGCGTTCGATCGCGCCTATGCGGAGGAGATGGTGAAGGACCACAAGAAGGACATCGCCGAATTCCAGCACGAAGCCAATGGTGGCGGCGACACCAACCTCAAGACCTTCGCATCGAACACGCTGCCGACGTTGAAGGAACACCTGCAGATGGCGGAAACGCTACCCGGTGCACCGCATTCGGCTTCGCCTTCGGGCGAGTGAATTCCGCTTGCGACGATTCCTGTCGCAACACACCGGGATTCCGACGATCCGCCGGGCGCATGGCCCGGCGGATTCAGACGATCATGTCGCCCTTTGCGGAATGCAAACGCCGCGAGCGCGCAAGGGCCGACCTGACCGACCGCTGCCGCAGGTACATCCGGGTGGAAATCGCGATGTAGGCGATCGTCAGCAGACCGAACGCGAGGATGCTGGATCCGATTCCGAGTTGCAGTTGCCGTATCCACGCGCCCAGCAATGCGAGGACTATCGCCAGCGCGACCAGGACGGCGACGGCGGCGCTCTGGGGCAGGCCCGCGCCCATCAGCAAGTGATGGATATGACCCGAGCCCGGCTTGAAGGGTGATCTTCCTTCGCGGATCCGCCGGTACATCACGGCGAACGTGTCCATGACGGGCACCGCCACGCACCAGAGGGTAGACGAAGGCGTCAGGTGCGTCGCGCGAGCCTGGCTGAATTCGATCAACGCCCAGGCCAGCAGGTAACCCAGCAGCGTGCTGCCCGAATCGCCGAGGAAGCATTTCCATCGGTCGCCGAACAAACCGGTGTTGTTGAGAAGGAACGGCACCAGCGCGCAGGTCAGGAGCAACAACAATGCCGCGGTGCCATGTGCCGGTTGAACGCCGCTCAGCAAGAGGACCGCGCCGATGCCAACGAGCGCGAGGAATCCCGCCAGACCATCGACTCCATCGATCAGGTTGAAGGCATTGAGCAGGCCGATCACGGCGAACACCGTGAACGGCACACCCACCCAGCCCAGTTGCAAGGCGTGTCCGTTCGGACCGCCGAGGGTTCCGACGTAGACGCCGGTAAAGGCGATCATCAAAAGGATGGCACCGGTTTGCAACAGCAGGCGGGTCCTGACGCTGACTCCCCTGCGATCGTCCTGGGCACCCACGGCGACCAGCAGCGCCGAAGTGGAAAGCAGCACCAAGTCGAAGCGGTCGAAACTTCCGAGCACGAAAACGCCGGCGAGCACACCGACCAGTATGGCCAATCCACCGACGAGCGGAACGGGACCGCGATGACGTTTGCGTTGGTGATCCGGCACATCGATCAGGCCGAGCGGTTTCGCCCGTCTGATCAGGAACAGCAAAACCGAAGCAGACGTGATCGCCGCCGAAACGCAAGCGATGCCGATTTTCTGGTCAACCATGAGAGTCCTTTCTGCGGTCTGACCGCGGATGCGTCGCGACCAAGCTTGCAAACGATCCGCACTGCAAAAAAAAATCCGCAACGCTCCGAGCGATGCGAAAGGTCATGTTACGACAGCCGCGCCTCCGTCGGACCAACAGGAGTTAAATGTCCGGAAAAATGAATGCGCGACTTCCGACTGTGCTTCAAGAGCCAGCCCGAGGTTCCTGATTGCGGGTTCGCGTCGCGGCCACCGGATTCAGCCTTCCAATCGCGCAGCGGCGCAACCGGATAATCCGGTTGCTCCGCAACCATCGAGCGATCAATTTGTATTGCGATCGATGTAGTAGCGCGATGCCGCCGCGGAAGAAATCGCGTTGGTGAGCGGCAACAGTTGCGTCAGGAAGCGGTTCCAGCGCGTGATGCCGGATGCCGAGGCGAATACCACGTCGCCGGGCAGCACCTTGAATTGATCCGCCAGTGCGAACGCGGCCGGTGATCCGGCGTCGAGTTTGTACACGGTGGCGCGCCCTCCCGGACCTTGCAATCCGCGCACGACGTAAAGCATGCCTTGTGCGGTGACCTGGTTGAGGCCGCCCGCTTCACCGACCGCCTGCG
>DASXWZ010000220.1:0-6347 GCA_036503375.1 Rhodanobacteraceae bacterium
CCGCCCGACGCGAACGCGTCGCCCAGCCAGAAGCCGTGCTCGATCGCGATGCCGTTGGCGATGTCGGAAAACGTGGCCGTGCCCTTGTCGGCCGCGACCACCAGGTAAGGGTCGTCGGCGTCGTGGCGCACCATGTTTGCCGGATGCGTGACCTTGCCGTCGACGATGTTGTCGGTGATGTCCAGCAGGCCGTTGATGAAGAGCTTGTAGCAACTGATGCCTTCGGCCTGGATCGCATCGCGGTCGCCCCCGACCGGCGGACGCTTCACGAAGAATCCGCCCTTGGAACCGACCGGCACGATCACGGTGTTCTTGACCATCTGCGCCTTGACGAGCCCCAGCACCTCGGTGCGGAAATCCTCGCGCCGGTCCGACCAGCGCAAGCCGCCGCGTGCGACCGGGCCGAAGCGCAGGTGCACGCCTTCCACGCGCGGCGCGTACACCCAGATCTCGCGATAGGGAACGGGCTTGGGGATGTCCGGCACCTGGTGCGAATCGAACTTGAAGGAAAGGTACTCGGCGGCGCCGCCGTCACGCGCCTGGAAGTAATTGGTGCGCAGGGTGGCGCGGATCTGCGCCATGAAGCCGCGCAGGATGCGATCCTCGTCCAGGCTCGAAACGTTTTCCAGCAACGTCTTGATGGTGACGATCAGGCCATCGACCTGCTGCTCGCGCGGCAGCATGCGCAATCCGCTCACCTGCTGAGCGAAATCCGGATCGCGCGCCAACACCGCTTCCGGCAGCAGCACGCGCAACTCGCCCTGCAGCCGCTTGCGCGCGGTTTCCCTGTCCGTGTCGCTCTCTTCGTCGCGTGCGGGATCGAAACGCGCCTCGAACAATTCGATCAACAGGCCCGCGATCAACGGATAATCGTTGAGCGTCTCCTCCATGTATGCCTGCGAGAACGTGGTCCCCACCTGCTGCTGGTACTTGCAATAGGCGCGCAGCACCGCGACCTGCCGCCACGACAGCCTGGCGTGCAACAACAATTTGTTGAAGCCGTCGTTCTCGGCGCGGCCGCGCCAGATCGCCTCGAACGCGGACTCGAAATTCTCGTGCAGCTCCTCCATGGCGAAGACCAGCGGTTTCGCAGCCTGCACCGTGACATCCTGGATGCACAATCCCGCGCCCTTCGCGTCCAGCGTGTAGACCTGCTCGGTCAGCACTTTCAGGCCCGCGTTCTCCAGCAGCGGCAGCACTTCGGACAGCGCGATGTCGGGTCCGCTGCGGAAGATCTTGAAGTGCAGCTCATCGCGGTCCTGCGAGTGGTACAGGCGCAGGCGGATGTCGTTCTCGCCGGACAATTCGACCAGCGTTTCCACGTCCTGCGCGGCACGCTGCGGGGTGACTTCCTCGATGTAACCGGCCGAGAGCGCGCGGCCGTAGCGAGCCAGCAGGCGCGCGCCGCGCTCGCTGCCGACGCGTTCGACCAGTGCGTCGCGCAGGTCGTCGTGCCAGTTGCGTACGATCCGCGCAAGTTTCGCTTCCATCTCCGCGAGGTCGTAGCCGGGATGTTCGCCCGCGCGCGGGCGCACCACCGCGTGCAGGCGCGCCAGCGGTGATTCGCCGATCTCGATGGTGGAATCCACGCGCTCGCCGTGCAGTGTCTCCTTGAGCATCGCCTCGACCTTCTCGCGCATGCCGCGCATCAAGTGATCGCGCGGGATGAACACCAGGCAGGAGAAGAACCGCCCGTAGGCGTCGCGGCGCACGAACAGGCGCGGACGCGCGCGGTCCTTCAGGTCGAAGATGCCCGTGCTCAGCGCAGACAACTCGTCGGCCGAGGACTGCAACAGCTCGTCGCGGGGCAGCGTTTCGAGGATGTGCCGCATCGCCTTGCCGGAATGCGATTCACGGCGCAGACCGCAGCGTTGCATCACCGCTTCGACCTTCTGCCGCACCAGCGGCACGTCCTGCGGTCGACGCATGTAGGCCGTGGAGGTGAACAGGCCGAGGAAGCGCTGCTCGCCGACCGGCCTGCCTTTGTCGTCGAAGCAGAGCACGCCGATATAATCCATGTAGCCCGGACGATGCACGCGCGCGCGCGCATTGGTCTTGGTCAGGATGATGGCATCCATCGAACCCGAAACCGGCAGCCGGCTCGCGGCCAGCGATTTCAGCGAACGCGGTGCGACCGCGAGATCCATGTTGCGCAGGATCCCCAGCCCTGACTCGGCCTTCGCCTTCAGCAACTCGTCGCCGTCGGCGGGCACGACCGCGTATTCGCGGTAGCCGAGGAAGGTGAAGTGCTCGTCCGCCGCCCAGCGCAGGAAAGCCTGCGCCTCGGCGACTTCCTCCGTATTGAACGGCATGCGCCGCTGCGGCAGCGCCTGCGCGATCTCCAGCATCCTGTCGCGCATCGCGCGCCAGTCCTCGACCGCCGCGCGCACGTCGTTGAGGGCGGCTTCGATGGAATGCTGCAATTGGCGCAACTCGTCTTCGGGAACGCGATCGACCTCGACGTGCATCACCGATTCGCGCTGCGCATCGTCGCAATCATCGTCGATCGCGACCAGCTCGCCGCGTTCGTCGCGCCTGACGCACAGCACCGGATGGATCAGGCGGTGCGCCTGCAGGTGCGCGCCGGTGATCGCCATGCCCACCGTGTCCACCAGGAACGGCATGTCCTCGGTGACGACCTGCACCACCGAACACGCGCCCTCCCGGCCATTCGCGCCTGGCTCGGGATTGAACGCGCGCACCAATGTGCGCCGCGGCTGGCGCGTCTTCATGAAAATGAACAAATCGGCGAGCAGCGAACCCCAGTCGGATGCGCTACGCTCGGCCCACTCTTCGGGCGAGATCCCGGAGCCGCACGATTTCAAGAAAGTTGGCGCAAGCGACTGGCAATTGGCCGGAAACTTGCTGCGTACCTGGTCGAGGACGGCAGCCAGATCGACCGCTCCATGCGGGGCGCGAAGGTCATTCATGGCAGAGATCGCTGACAATACGGGCGGAGCGGGAACGACAAGGATAGCGCCCGCCCACCTGCCGAATCCAGCGCTGCAGTCGGTGCGGGAGCGCTATTGGCGCTTCACGCGACCGCTGATCTGGAGGTTTTCCGCGGGTGCGGCGCTGGTGCTGGTGCTCGCGGCCGCCGGCCTCTACAGCGCGGGCGAGTACGCGAGTTACCAGGGTTGGACGGTGCACGCCTACCAGGTACGCGAGCGGATCGTGATGGTCATGAGCGATCTGCGCCTGGCTGAAGCGCAAGTGCGCAGCTACGGCTGGACCGGCGACGACGATTCGGCCATCAGCTATTACCACGCAGTCGCCGACGCCGAGCGCGATGTGGAAGTGCTCGCAGAGTTGATCTCGGATAATCCCGCGCAGACGGCTAATGTCGCACACTTGCGCGCGCTGATTGCGGACCGCCGCAAGGACTACGAAACCATCATCAATGACTACCGCATGCGCGGACCCGCCGTTGCGCACGCCGACGTGCTTGCGCTGATCAACCAGCCGAGCCATCCAATCCGCGATCTCACCGAGGCGATGCGCGCCGAGGAAACGCGCCTGCTCGCCGCCCGGCAGACGCACCGCGATCGAAGCGCGGTGTACGTCGGGATCGCGGCGACGTTCGCCACGCTCACGGTGCTCGCATTGATGCTGCGGGCGTTTTTCACCATTACCTCGGAACATCGCAAGCGCCTGCGCACCGAACGCGATCTCGAACAAGGCTCGTGGGAATTGCAGAAGGCGCTGGCCGAGGCGCAGCAACTGACCGGAAACCTGAGAAACCTGTCGCAGCTCGGCGAGATGCTGCAAAGCTGCCGCGCATCGGACGAAGCGATCGGGGTGATCGAACGCTCGCTGCCGCCGCTGTTGCCCGAAATGTCGGGCTGCTTCGCGCTGATCAATCCCTCGCACAACCTGGTCGAACCGCGCGTGGAGTGGGGCACGCGCGGCGCCGATCTGGCCGAAGGCGTGTTTTCGCCGGATGATTGCTGGGCCCTGCGCCGCAGCCAGCCGCATCCCGGCTTCGGCGAGGTCGCCGCTCCGGCCTGTCCGCATCTGGTGCACGCCGGAGTCACTGCAGGACACACGCTGTGCCTGCCGCTGTCGGCGCAGGGGCAGGCGCTGGGCGTGCTCAGCCTGGTCGCCGATGACGCCTTCGATCCCGGCGTGCGCGAATTGCTGCTGACGGTCGGCGACCAGCTCTCGCTGGCGATCGCCAACCTGACCCTGCAGCAGAGCCTGCGCGAACAGTCGATACGCGATCCGCTCACCGGTCTGTTCAATCGCAGGTATCTCGAAGCTTCGCTGCCGCGCGAACTGACGCGCGCGGAGCGGCGCAAGGGACAACTCGCGTTGCTGATGCTCGATCTGGATCACTTCAAACGCTACAACGACCGCCATGGCCACGACGCGGGCGATGCCCTGCTCGCGCAATTCGGCGCGTTGCTCGGCCAGCTCTGTCGCGGCGAGGACATTCCGTGCCGCTACGGCGGCGAGGAGTTCACCGTGGTGCTGGTGGACATCGACGCAGGGCACGCGCGCGAACGCGCCGAGGCGATCCGTTCGGCGACTTCCAAACTGGAACTGCGCCACCGCGGCCAGCGACTGCCCGCGCCTTCGGTGTCGATCGGCCTGGCGATTTATCCCCACGACGGCGCGACACCCGAAGAATTGAAGCGCGTGGCGGACCAGGCGCTCTACCGCGCCAAGCGCGAAGGCCGCGACCGCGTCGTGGTGCACGAAGTGGCGTGATCGTTGATGGCGCGTTTGCGTGATGCGGAGTAGCGCATCACGCGCGCCATGAACGGGAGGCATGGATGCCGATCAGAAAAGCGCCCCATGGATGGATGCTTGCCAGCTCCGTACGCTTTACCCTTCTTTACGCATGACCCTTGGCCTACGGACGCGACGACTCCGGATCGTCGATAATTACCGGCCTGTCCGGTAGAGAAAAAACCGCCGATGCCGCCACATCCGTTGCGCAACGCCTGCACGTCGTTGCTGGTGCTGGCGCTCGCCGCCTGCGGCCATTCACAAGCGCCTCCACCGTCGCCGCCGCAAGTCGGCGTGGTAACCGTGCACGCGCAAAGCGTGCCGCTGGTGCGCGACTTCGTCGGCCGTCTCGCAGCCACCCGCATCGCGCAGGTGCGCGCGCGCGTCACAGGCATCGTGTTGAAGCGCGTCTACACGGAAGGCACCGACGTCAAAGCTGGCGACGTGCTGTTCCGGATCGATCCGGCGCCGCTCCAGGCAACGTTGCGCTCGCAGCAGGGTTTGTATGCGCAGGCGGATGCGGCCGCGCGGGATGACGAGGTGAAGGCGAAACGCATGCGCGAACTCGCGACGCGCGGCGTGATCGCCAAACAGGATCTGGACGACGCCATCGCCGCGGCGGACAGCGCGCGTGCCGCGGCCAAGGCCGCACAGGCGAACGTCGAAAACGCACGCATCGATCTCGGCTACGCGACGATCACCGCGCCGATTTCCGGCCGCGCCGGCATGGCCAACGTCACCGAGGGCGCGCTGGTCTCGCCCACCGATGCCGATCCGCTCACTACCGTGCAGCAGGTCGACCCGGTCTATGTCGAATTCAGCCAGCCGATGGCTGAAGTCGAAACCCTGCGGCGCGCGCAGAAATCCGGCGACCTGCAGTTGGCCGCGCCCGATCAGGCGCGCGTGCAGGTCGTGTTGCCGGATGGCAGCGTTTACCCGCATGCGGGAACCCTGAACTTCGCCGACCTCGCGGTCGATCCGCAAACCGGCGCGGTGTCTCTGCGCGCGATCGTGCCCAATCCCGAGCGCGCGCTGCTGCCCGGCATGTTCGTCAAGCTGCGGTTGACGCTGGGCATGCGCCATCACGCGATGGAGGTGCCGCAGGCGGCGGTGCAGCGCGATACCCAAGGCGCATATCTCTATGTGGTCGATCCCGACGATGTCGTCCGCAGCAGACGCGTCGTGCTGGACGGCCAGCGCGGTTCGCAGTGGGTGGTGGAAAGCGGATTGAACGACGGCGACCGCGTGATCGTCTCCGGCGTGCAGAAGGCGCAGCCAGGCGCGAAAGTACAGCCGGTGGCGTATGCGCCGGATGCGAATGCGGCGGCATCGGTCAGCGCTGCATCATCCGGCGACTGACGCATGCCTCAGTTTTTCATCGACCGTCCGATCTTCGCCTGGGTAATCGCCATCCTGATCACCCTCGGCGGCACGATCGCGATCTTCAATCTCGCGATCGAGGCCTATCCGCAGATCGCGCCGCCCAGTGTGCAGGTTCGCGCCAATTACCCCGGCGCCAATGCACAGGTGATCCAGAGCACGGTCACTCAGGTGATCGAGCAGAACCTGTCCGGCATCGACAACCTGATCTACTTCACCTCCTCGTCCAACTCCAC
>DASXWZ010000221.1:0-4354 GCA_036503375.1 Rhodanobacteraceae bacterium
ACCACCATACGCTGAGGATCGCATGGCGCTCGAGCGCACCTTGTCCATTGTCAAACCCGACGCCGTCGCGAAGAACGTGATCGGTGAAATCTACTCGCGTTTCGAGAAGGCCGGACTGAAAATCGTGGCAGCGAAAATGAAACAGTTGTCGCGACGCGAAGCGGAAGGCTTTTACGCGGTACATCGGGAGCGTCCGTTCTTCAAACCGCTGGTCGAATTCATGGTGTCCGGGCCGGTGATGATCCAGGTACTGGAAGGCGAGGGCGCGATCACGAAGAACCGGGACCTGATGGGTGCGACCAACCCGAAGGACGCGGCGCCTGGGACCATCCGCGCGGATTTCGCGCAAAGCATCGACGCCAATGCCGTGCACGGTTCGGATGCGCCGGAAACGGCGAAGTTCGAGATCGGATATTTCTTTGCCGATTGCGAGTTGTGCCCGAGGTAGTTCGAGTTGAACGAAACCACCGCCAACGTTGCCGGCAAAGCCAACCTTCTCGACTTCGATCGGGAAGGTCTGCGCGGGTTCTTCGCGCAACTGGGCGAGAAACCGTATCGCGCGGACCAGGTGATGAAGTGGATCTATCACCGCCTCGAAGACAAGTTCGATGCGATGTCGGATCTCGGCAAGCCGCTGCGCGCCAAACTTGCCGAAACCGCTTTCGTGGGTCCCCCGAAAACCTTGCTGGACAAGGCTTCCAGCGACGGCACCAGGAAGTGGCTGCTGGGCATGGATGGCGGCAATGCCATCGAGACCGTATACATTCCGGAACCCTCGCGCGGCACGTTGTGCGTGTCCTCGCAGGTCGGCTGCGCCCTGAACTGCACGTTCTGCTCGACCGCCACCCAGGGTTTCAATCGCAATCTTTCCTGCGCCGAGATCATCGGCCAAGTGTGGAGTGCGGCGAAGCACCTGGGCAATGTCACGCACCAACAGCGGCGCATCACCAACGTGGTGATGATGGGAATGGGCGAACCGTTGGCGAACTTCGACAACGTGGTGCGCGCGATGGACCTGATGCGCGACGACCTCGGCTTTGGCCTCGCAAGCAAGCGCGTCACGCTGTCCACCGCCGGTCTGGTGCCGATGATCGACAGGCTCGGTGAGATGGCGGATGTGTCGCTCGCGGTTTCCCTGCACGCGCCCAACGACGAGCTGCGCACGCAACTGGTGCCGCTCAACAGGAAATATCCGATCGATGAATTGCTGGATGCGTGCGCGCGCTATGCCGCGCACCGCCCACGCACGACGATCACCTTCGAATACACCTTGATGAAGGGCGTCAACGATTCGCCTTCGCTGGCGAAGCAACTGGTGAAACTGATGCGTCGCCTGCCGGCCAAGGTGAATCTGATTCCATTCAATCCGTTCCCCGGCACGCAATACGAGCGCTCGGACGAAGACACGGTCCGCGCCTTCCAGAAGATCCTGCTTGACTCCGACGTGCAGGCGATGGTGCGGCGTACCCGTGGGGACGACATCGACGCCGCCTGCGGGCAACTGAAAGGCCAGGTGCTCGACCGCACGCGCCGCAGCGCGCAATTCCGTCGGCGCGTGGAAATGCAGGAGCAGGCACATGTCGCGTGACAGTTTCCGGGTCGCGATCCTGATCCTGCTGGCGCTGGCCGCGGTGGGTTGTTCGCGCAACCAGATCATCAAGGTCAACAACGGCACGGGCGATTTGAAGGACGCGCCGGAAGAAAGCAAGCAGGACGAGAAACAGGACGCGGCGCAGATTCAGACCCAGCTCGCCGCCGCGCTGATGCAGCAGGGGAACATGAAAGAAGCCTACGATCACCTGCAGAAGGCGGTCGGCTTCGACGACAGGTATGTTCCCGCGCACACGATGCTCGCGATCCTGTACGAGCACACCAATCAGACCCCGCAGGCGGAACGCGAATACCGCGCCGCGCTGTCGGTCGATCCCAAGGACGGCGGCGCCAACAACAATCTCGGTTACTTCCTCTGCCACCACGGCCAGGGCAAGGAAGGGATGGAATACCTGAAACGCGCACTGGCGGATCCGTATTACGGCACGCCGGCCAAGGCCAATGTCAATGCCGGCGCCTGCCTCGCCGACATGGGAGACCGCGCGGGTGCGGAAACCTATTTGCGCAAGGCGCTGGAGATCGACCCAAAGAGTTCCGAGGCGCTGTACGAAATGGCGCGCCTGCAATACGCCAACGGCGACGCGTTCCGTGCGCGCGGTTTCCTGCAGCGCTTCGAGGCGCAGGGGCAGGCCACGCCGGAGTCGCTGCTGCTCGGCTACGAAATCGAAACACGACTGGGTGATGCGGATGCCGCCCGGAACTATGCCAACCGCCTGAGCACCCAGTTCCCGGATTCGGAACAGGTGCGGACACTTGCCGGCCGTTCGCAATGAATACCGAATATCCAGACGATCTGTTCTCCGACACCAGCAAGCCGGCGCACGACGCCGGCGGCGAGATCCGCTTGGAGGCGGATCGGATTGCGCCGGAAGGGATGACTCCCGCGCAGCAACTCGGTGCGCGAATGCGCACCGCCCGCGAAGCGCGCGACATGGATCTCGCCGCGTGCAGCCGGGTCTCGCACCTGCCGATACGCGTGTTGCAACGACTCGAGGCCGGGGATTTCGGCCGTGGCGACGACTATGTATTCGTGCGCGGCTCATTGAACAGCTACGCGCGGGTGCTGGGCATTTCCACGATCGAAGTGGATTCGGCACTGCGCGCCATCGCGCCCATGGATCAGCCGGCGCTGGTGCCGACCGGCAGTGCGCTGCGCGCGCCATGGGTGCGCCGCTACGGCGCCGCCGCCACCTACATCATCCTGACCGCGACCGTGGCCGTGCCGCTGGTGTGGCTGGGATTGCGCGGCGGCCTGGACAACCAGTTGACGCGCATCGCGCCGCTGGACAGTGCGCCTGCCGCGAAAGTGACCGCGCAGGCCGCCAAGGCCCGGCCCGCGACGGACAATTCGTCATCACAGGAATCACCATTGCTGGCCTCGATGACGCCGTTCTCCGCGATGCAGATGGACGCGGACAATTCGAACACCAAAGCCACTCCTGTACAGCCGCCGCCGCCGGCCCCGAGCGGCTCCGGCGATCATGTCCTCGGCTTGAGCGTCACCGCCGACAGTTGGGTGGAAGTGGACGATGCAAACGGAAAGACCTTGGAGTCGGGCATCCTGCGTGCCGGCGATCAACGCAACTACCGCAGCGCCACGCCGTTGAACATCACCATTGGCAACGCGGACGGCGTGCAGGTGACCAGCGACGGCAAGCCCCTGTCGCTCGCGCCGTATCGCCGCGCCAATGTGGCGCGTTTCAAGGTGTTCGATTCGGCCAGCGGCAACGGCTGAACGGAGCGGTTGCAAAGCTGCTGCGCTGGCCAGCTCACAGGCCGGCGTGCGAGGATCAGGCCCGTACATGGATGTACCGCTTTGCGGGCCAGGGAATCCCCATCTACTGACGTGCAGAATCCGGTTCCTGCGCCCCGGCGTCGCGCTTGATTCAAAACTGCATGTCGCCTCCGCTCGCTGCGCTTTGCGATCCGCACTTGGCCGAAACTGCGCTCACTTCGGTTATCCTTGTCCGTCGCGCAGCGGCGCGGGACGGTTTTGTGCGCAGGTCAATGCATGGCTTTTGAAGATTACGACGAGTACGAACAGAGCGAGCAGGTTCGAAAGTGGCTGCGCGAGAATGGCCTGTCGATCGTGATCGGCGTGGTGCTGGCGCTGGCGCTGATCTTCGGCTGGCGCCAGTGGCAGGCACACCGCGCAGGCCACCACGCAAGAGCGGCCGAGCAGTTCGCCGTTTTGCAAACCGCACTGCTCGCGGGGCAAAGCGGGCAAGTAGACAAGGCGGCCGACGCGTTGGAGAAGGACTACGCCGACACGCCGTATGCCGCGCTGGCCGCGGCTGCGCGCGCCAACCTGGCGGTCGGCGGGAACAATCTGGACGCCGCTCACGACGCGCTGCAATGGGCGATCGAGCACAGCCCGACGCCGGCGCTGCATTCGATCTACCAATTGCGGCTCGCGCGCGTGCAGCTGGCGCAGAATCAGGCCAAGGACGCGCTGGCGACGCTGGACCAGGTGCCGAGCGGCGACTATCGCGCCTTGAACCAGGAACTTCGCGGAGACGCGCTGCTCAAACTGGGGCGCGCGGCGGACGCGCGCGCGGCCTACACGCAGGCGCTTGCAGCATTGCCCGAGAGCGCTCCGCCGGGTGAACGCCAGGCCTTGCAAATGAAGCTGGACGATCTCGCGCAAACCGGCGCGCCGACTGCCAAGGGCGCCGCCACCACGACTACACCCGGGAAGCAGGGCACATGAAGTCACGCCACGTTTTGATGTTGTCCCTGCTGG
>DASXWZ010000222.1:0-1640 GCA_036503375.1 Rhodanobacteraceae bacterium
CGATCGACTACGACTCGCAGATGACCCGTACCGCCTCGCAGACATTCGCGGCGCGCGAAGGAAATTGCCTGTCGCTGGTGATCATGGCGGCTGCCCTGGCCCGGCAACTCGGCATCGCGGTGACCTATCAGGAGGTGTACGACTTCGACACGTGGTCGCGTGATGGCGGATTCGCCATCCTCAGCCAGCACGTGAATCTGGTGCTCGGGCCGCGCAGCCCGGGCGTCAGGCTGTATATCGAGTCGACGCCCATGATCGTGGACTTCCTGCCGGCGCGGCAGATGGCAGCCGCCACATCCCGTCCCGTCGCGGAGCAAACCATCGTCGCGATGTACTTGAACAACCGCGCGGCCGAGGTGATGGTCGGCGGCGACCTCGATCGCGCCTACTGGTTCGCGCGCGCCGCGCTCGAGGCCGACCCCGGATTCGCAAACGCCGCCAATACGCTCGGCGTCATCTACATCAAGCGCAATCGCCTGGCGCCGGCCGAGCGCGCCATGCGTTACGCGCTGCAACGCGAGCCCGACAACGTTTCGGCGATCTCCAACCTGACGGGAATACTTGCCGACGAGGGCCGCACCACGGAAGCGCAGATGTGGGCGAGAAGACTGGCGCAGATCCAGCGCCATCCGCCGTTCTATTTCTACGATCGCGGAATGGAGGCGATGCAGGCGGGTCGATTCGAGGATGCGGCTCGGCTGTTCGAGAAGGCGCTGGCGCAGCGTCCCTACGATGTGCCGTCGCACTTCGAGCTGGCGCTCGCCGCGGCGCACCTCGGCGACATGCGGCGCGCACGCAAGCAACTGGAACTGGCGGAGAAGAACAGCACCACCGCCGATTCGCGCGCCATCTATGCGGCCAAGCTGAGGCACCTGGAATCGTTGAACTGAACTCGTCGAACCGGGCTCGCGATCGGCACGATCGCGAGGTACGGCGCATCGCGCTATATTCCAGATGCCCGGCGCGGGGACGCCGATGACAAGGGGATGCATCGTGACGACACGATCGAAAGGCCCGCTGGCCGGCTTCGGCTGGCTGCAGCACGGCATCAGCGCGAGTTTCCGCCATCCGAAGCCGATGTTCGGAGGTGCGGCTTTCCTGCTGCTGGCCTGCCTGGTTCCATCGCTGCTTTCGCTGCCGCTCCAGATCAGTCTGCGCAACGGGGGCGCATCGCCGGGCGCGACGGTCTTCATCTGGATCCTGGCCGGTTCCATGTTGCTCGGCCTGCTGATCGTGCCGCTCTACGCCGGCTATCTGCAGGTGATCGATGCGGCCGAACGCGGGCAGCCGGCCCGCGCACGCGACGTGTTCAAACCCTATCGACAAGGCGAAGCATTGCGCCTGATCGGCTACGGGGTGGCGTTGATCGTGATCTACATCGCCCTGTTCGGTATCGTCATCGTCGCGACGGGCAGCGGCATCGTCGGCTGGTACATGCAGGCGCTGAGCGCGCAGGCCAATCATCAACTGCCGCCGGCATTGCCGCACGGCTTCGGCCTCACGTTTCTGCTGCTGATGCTGGCCGGTCTTTTCGTCATGGGTTTCTATTCGATCAGCCTCGGCCAGGTCGCGCTGCGCCGTCGCGGCGTGTTCAACGCCATCGGCGACGGCCTGATGGGCGCACTGAAAAACCTGTTGCC
>DASXWZ010000223.1:0-6259 GCA_036503375.1 Rhodanobacteraceae bacterium
CGTTTTCCCCTCTTGAAGTGCGGACGCGGAGTATAAGCCGCCCGCGCCTGTGGCGATGGCTCGCGGTGCGCAAGCCAGGCGAAAACATCTCGACACAGTCGCGTTCTGCCGTCATGCTCGCCCGAACCGCAGCGAGGGCGCGGAGATGGGCGCAACCGACAATCAGGACGAACTGGATACCGTGCAAAACCCGGCGCAGCCGGTGACGTATGCACGCCGCGTCGGCCCGTGGTCGGCGGCGATGGTGGTGATCGGCGGCGTGATCGGTTCGGGCATATTCGTGACGCCCTCTTCGATCGCGCGTCAGACCGGTTCCAGCGCGGAGCAGTTGCTGGCGTGGGTGATCGGCGGCGTGATCGCGCTGATCGGCGCGCTGTGCTACGCGGAACTGGGTGCGCGCCGACCGCAGGCGGGGGGCGGTTACGTCTACCTGCGCGAGACGTTCGGTCTGATGATCGCCTTCGTGTATGGCTGGAGCCTGCTGGTCGCCAATCATTCCGGTTCGATCGCCGCGGTTTCCATCGCATTCGTCCAGTACGCGGGCGCGGCGCTCGGTTTCGACAACGTCTCCAATCCCGGGCCGTACGCCGTCGGCACGATCGTGTTCCTGGCGGGCATCAACTGGTTCGGCATCCGCGCGGGTTCATGGACGCAGAACATCCTGACGGTTTTGAAACTGCTCGCCATTTCCGCGTTGATCGTCGCCGGCCTGTTGATGCGCGGCGCGCCGCCGCCGGCCGCGCCGCCGCCGCCGATCAATCCGTTCGCGCTGGGCGGCGCATTGATGCCGGTTCTGTTTTCGTACGGTGGCTGGTATTACATCAACGACATCGCCGGCGAATTGCGCGAGCCGCAGCGCAACCTGCCGCGCGCGCTGATCTTCGGCATGCTGGGCGTAGCGGCGTGCTACATCCTTGCGAACGTGGCGTATCTCGCTGTGCTCGGTCACGCCGGACTCGCGGCCAGCAAGGCGCCGGCCGCGGACGTGATGCGCCACGTGCTGGGCGAGCCCGGCGCGCGCGCGATCTCGGTCGGCATCGCGATCTCCACCCTGGGCTTCTGCAACATCTCGCTGATGGGCGCGTCGCGCGTGTTCCAGGTGATGGGCGCGGACGGCGTGTTCTTCCGGGTCGCCGGCAAACTGCATCCGCGCTGGCGTTCGCCCAACATCGCGCTGCTGATGCTGGCGGGCTGGGCCTGCGTGCTGGCCTTGTCCGGTACCTTCGATCAATTGTTGAATTACTCCACCGTCGTCGACTGGTTCGGCATGGCCGCGGTGATCGCGACGGTGTTCTGGTATCGCCACCGCGCGGAGTCGGCGCCGTTCCGCACGCCGTGGTATCCGTTCCTGCCGCTGGTATTTCTCGCCGCGGTGTTGTGGATCGTCGCAGTGACGATCTGGCAGCACCCGAGTGACGCCGGCAAGGGTGCGCTGATCACGCTGGCAGGCTTGCCGATCTATTTCATCTGGCGCTACGTGTTGGCCAAGCGGGGATGATGATTGGTTTGCAGTCATCCCGATTACGAACGTCGAAAAAGCGCTCGCCCATGACCGCACTTTTCAACAGCCGCATCTCGTCTTGTCGTCTTGCCGTTTCGCGGCTGCGCTCCTAGACTTCCGCCCCGCAGGTGTCCGTTCGCTTTCGGCGAACGGATGAAACGGGAAGCCGGTGAGAGAATTTTTTCGATTCCGGCGCTGCCCCCGCAACGGTAGGCGAGTTTTTCGTCGAATCACTGGCCACTGCGCGCAAGCGCGGGAAGGCGATTCGACAGGGATTCCGGGCAACGGAATCCGCTCGCAAGCCCGGAGACCGGCCTGCACGCGGTGCGCGCGAGCGCACCATCGACAGGCGCTGCGGTGGGCGGCGGCCGGACGGCCGCAGCCGCCCTGCCTCGTTCTCCATCGCGCCTCCACGCGGGTGTGCGAAGGAGTGTGAAATGAAATCTTCCCGGCTGTTGGTTGCCGCGCTGTGCGCGGCGAGTTTCTGCGCGCGTGCGCAGGACAATCGGAATGTCGTCAACGAACCGGCGGTGCAGGTGACTGCCACGCGACAGGCGCAGACGGTGGACGCCTCGCTCGCCGACGTCACGGTAATAACGCGCGCCGACATCGACGCCAGCGGCGCGGCCGATCTCTACGACTTGTTGCGTACCCGGGCCGGCGTGGACGTGGCGCGCAGCGGCGGTCCCGGCGAACAAACCGCCCTGTTCCTGCGCGGCACCAATTCCAATCACGTGCTGGTGCTGGTCGACGGCGTGCGCATCGCTTCCACCGGAACCGGTGGCGTGGATTTCTCGCTGCTGCCGCTGGATGCGATCGAACGCATCGAGATCGTGCGCGGTCCGCGCGCGGCGTACTGGGGTTCGGATGCGATCGGCGGCGTGGTGCAGGTGTTCACGCGCAAGCTTGACGCGCCACACGCGGCGGTGCAGTACGGCAGCTACGGCGATGCCTCGACCAGTGCAGGTATCGGCGACTGGAACGACCGCGGCGGTTTCAGCGTGCAAGCGGGCATCCGCCACGTGCGCGGATTCTCCGCCGAAAATCCGGATGGGTTTTCCTACGACCCGGACGACGACGGCCTGCGCAACCGCAATCTCGCCGCGCGCGGCGACTATAGGCTCGGCAAGCAGACGCTCTCGGCCAACGCGCTCTACAGCGACTCGGCCAACGAGTTTGATCAGGGCGTGTCGCACGTCATCGAAGAGGATTTGGGCGCGGCGTTGGCCGGCGACATCTCGCCACACTGGTTCCAGCGGTTGCAGCTAGGCAGCGCGCGCGACGACCTGGACACGCCGGCTTTCTTCGAGCTGTTTCGTTCGCGCCGGCAGAGCGCGACGTGGTTGAACATCTTCACGCTGGACGATCATCAGTCGCTCACGGCCGGTCTGGAACGCGTGCACGAAAGCGGCGAGAACGTGGATACGTTCGCCGGTGATGACGTGTTCGACCAGAGCCGCGACAACACTGCCGCGTTCGCCGGCTGGAACGGCCATCTGCAGTCGTTCGACTGGGGACAATTTGATTGGGAGCTGGCAGCACGCCACGACTACAATAGCGTGTTCGGCGGCGCGACCACCGGATCGGGCGCGATCGGCTGGCACGTCACGCCCGCACTGCGGATCACCGCAAGCCTCGGGCAAGGTTTCCGCGCGCCCAGTCTCAACGAGCAATTCTCGCCGGGCTTCGGCGGATTGTTCGCCGGCAATCCCGACCTGCATCCCGAGCGTTCGCGCAGCAGCGAACTCGGCGCCGAGTGGACGCCGGCCAACGATTTCTCGTTGAAGCTCGCGGTTTACCACACCGACATCGACGACCTGATCGATTTCACCGGCCCGCAGTTCCAGGCCGAGAACACCGCGCACGCGAAAATCGACGGCCTGGAACTGGAAACGCATTGGCAACACGACGACTGGCGGATCGATGGCAATGCCACCTGGCAGGATGCGCGCGACCCCGCCACCGGCGAACACCTGCTGCGCCGCGCTTCGCGCAAGGGCGACATCGCCCTGACGCGCATTTTCAGCGATCGATTCAACGCGGGCATCGAACTGTACGCCGAAGGTCCGCGGCCGGAGCTGGGCGGCGCCTTGTCGGGCTACGCGCTCGTCAACGCGCGGGTGAACTGGACGCTTTCTCCTGCCTGGCAACTGCATCTGCGCGCCGAAAACCTGGCCGATCGCACTTATTCGCTGATCCGCGGCTACAACACGCCGGGGCGCTCGGCCTGGCTGGAGCTGGCATGGTCCCCGCATGGCTGAGCCGGAGGCTTTCGCGAGATGCCTTGACTGCGCGCGCCGGGAGCGCGCGCGAACAGCGAAGCTGGCTCGAAGGGCGAGCGCCGGGGATGGCGCGAGTAATGGCATCTCGCGCCGGGAAACGGCTTCACGGACGACTGCTTGCCTGAAATGGGCGCGACGTCGCATTGATGTCTGTCAATTGTCGACGCGCCCGTAGCTTGCCAAGCTGGGCAGGCATAGAATCGCCCGGCACCCATCGCCGGGCGCAGGGGAACCGATGTCAGTCGACCGCTTGCCACAGACGCTCGCCGAGCGCGCCAACCTGCCGGCACGCGTGCGCACCCTGCTCGAGGAGCAGCTCGCCGAGTGCGGCGCGCGGATCGAGCCGCAGTTGCGCGCGAGCCTCACCGAGCTCGAGCAGCAGTTGTTCAAGGCGGCCGAGCAGGCGCGCAACGACACCGAGCAACAGGTTGCCTTCGAGAGTCTGCGCGAGGTGAAGCGTACGCGCGCCGATGCGGCCCCACGATTGCTGCTGATGCTGGAAGGCCGGCTGGCGAGACTCGGTTTGCCGCAGGCGCGCGCGGCGGATGCGCGCACCGACATGGCGCTGATCGAGCACGACGAGCTGGAAGAAGCGATCACGCTGGACGATTTCGCCACGCGCATGGAGATGCGCGTAAGCCAGCCGTTGTTCGAACTCGGGCACCGCTATGCCGTGCTCGGCGCATCGCCCTTGCTGGATTCCGAAACGCTGCCGCTCGGACCGCACGCGTTGGCGCACGGTTTGCACGAGATCGCCTTGAGCCTCGCCCTGCCGCGCGAACATCGCGCGGTGTTCTACCGGCTGTTCGACCGCCGCCTTCTGGCCGCCGCCGAATCGCTGTACGGCGGTCTGAACGAACACCTGATCGTGCGCGGCATCCTGCCGAATCTGCGCATCTACCTGCCCAAGCGCAATACGGAACCGCAACCGCGCAAGCGCGGCGGCGGCGCGCCTGAATCCGAACCGCCTCCGCCGCCGCCGGCGCAGACCGCCGCCGATGCGGTGATGGGCAATCTGCGCGAACTGCTCGAAAGGCGCCGCGCGACGCTGGGTTCCGCCCCGGTGGAGCCCGCAGGCGGCTATGTCGCCACGGGCGAGGAACTGCAGACTGTGCTGGCCACCTTGCAGACCCGCGCGCCGGAGCCGGTGCAACTGGGCGGACGCGGCGTGCAGCGCACGATGCAGCACCTGCGCCAGGACATGCTGGCCGAGCTGCGCCGTTTCTCGCCGGACGGCCGCACACCGCAGTTCTCCGCGGAACACCGCGACACGGTGGAACTGATTTCGCTGCTGTTCGACCGGCTGATGGATGAAACCCGCAGCGGCGGTTCGGCGCAAAACCTGCTCTCACGTCTGCAGGTGCCGCTGCTGCGCGCGGCGCTGGCCGATCGCAGCTTCTTCACCCGGCGCGCGCATCCCGCGCGGCGCCTGCTCAACACTGTCGCGGAAACCGCCAACACCTGGATGGATACCGGCGAAGGCGAGGCCGACACCGCACTGGCGGACAAGCTGCACCGCACGGTGGACAAGGTGCTGGGCGAATTCAGCGGCGATCTGTCGCTGTTCGAAAAACTGGTCGATGAACTGGATTCGCACGTCCATACCCTCAAGCGCCGCGCCGAGATTTCCGAGCGCCGCCAGCTCGAAGCCGCGCAGGGCCGCGATCGCCTGGAGCAGGCGCGCGCACGCGCCGCCTCCGCCATCGGCGAACGCCTCGCCGGGCGCAAGGTGCCGCCGCTGACGCGCGCCCTGCTGGAACAGGCATGGTGCGACGCGCTGGCGCTGGCGATCCTGCGCCACGGCGAGGACAGCGAGGCGTTCCATCGCCGGCTCGCCGCCGCCGACGAGCTGCTGCGCGAACCGGAGCAGCGCGACAACGAACGCCTCAAGGTCGAACTGCAGAACGGGCTGGAACAGATCGGCCTGCAGGGACCGGAAGCCTCGCAACTCACGCATCGCGTGCTGGATCTGCCGCACGAGGCCGCCATGCCGGGCGGATCCGCCACCGAGCTGGCGGTGCGCCTGAAGACGCGACAGAAACTCGGCGAAGACGAGGCGGCGAAACAGGACAGCGAACCGGCGCTGCTGACGCCGCTCGGTCCCGACGAACAGCGCGAGCTGGCGCATCTGAAAACGCTGCCGTTCGGCACATGGTTCGAGTTCACCGTCAACCAGCAGGGCCAGCGCGTGCCGCGCAAGCTCGCCTGGTATACGCCGGCCACCAACCGTTGTCTCTTCGTCAGCGCACGCGGCACCGCGGGACCGGAGCGCAAGCTGGAACAGGTCGCGCGCTTGATGGTGATCGGGCAGGCGCGCCTGCAACAGCGACAAAACGAATCGATGATCGACCGCGCATGGAACGCGCTCGTGTCGGGGCTGCGGCAGTTCGGCATCGCACCCTCGGCCGACAATGCAGCGGACGAAGCCGACGGTCGACAGACAGCCAAAGCCGCCGCCCAGCGCAAGGATCCGCGC
>DASXWZ010000224.1:0-16299 GCA_036503375.1 Rhodanobacteraceae bacterium
ATCGCGCAAGCGCTCGGTCTTCGACCACTCTGCCACGGGCGACCGCAAATGATACGGGCGGCGCGAGCAGACTGGCAACCGTGAAGGTTCGCCGACTGCTAAGCTCTCCTTCCCGATTCTTCGAGACAATCATGAGTCTGATATCGGTTCCGATCTCGCACGGCGAGCTGATCGACAAGCTCACCATCCTCGAGATCAAGTCCGAACGCATGATCGATCCGGCGAAGCTTGCCAACGTGCGCGACGAACTGGAGTTGTTGGGCGCGACCTGGGCCAACGATGCGGGATCGGCGACGGATATTTCGGCAGAACGCGCGGAGCTGAAGCGCATCAACGAGGCGTTGTGGGAGGTCGAGGACGAGATCCGCTTGAAGGAGAAAATCCAGGCGTTCGACGCGCGCTTCATCGAGCTGGCGCGTGCGGTGTACATCACCAACGACCGGCGCGCGGCCGTGAAACGGGCGATCAATGAGAAGCTGGGTTCGCGATTGATCGAAGAGAAGTCCTATCAGGACTACGGCGCGTCCTGAAAGCGCGTCAGTGCTTCAAGCCGGTCGACCACGTCGTCCACCTCGACGAGGTCCATGACGCCCGGCTGTTCGATCTTGGCGCCCCAAGGAATCTCCGCTGCGGATTTGTGCAGGAACCTGCGCGCGGCCGCGTCGTAGCGATCCACGCACCAGCGCCGGTCGGAGTACGGGCCGGAGCGCGCGGGATTGCTCGCCGCGTGCAGGCCGATCACCTTCGCTCCCACGGCGTTGGCCATGTGCATCGGACCAGCATCCGGCGTGAGCACGGCGAACGCGCGTTGGTACAGCGCCAACGCGCGTTTCAACGTGTCGCGGCCTATCAGGTCGAGCGGCTGCATTTTCGTTTTCGAGAGGATCGCATCGCCCATTGCGCGTTCCTGCGGCGAGGGCCCGCCACACAGCGCCACGCACACGTCCAGCGCCTGCGCGGCGTGATCGGCCACGGCGGCGTACCGCTCCGCCCGCCAGTTGCGCAGCGCGTGGCTGGAGCAGGGCGAAATGACCAGCGCGCGTTCGGCGTCGTTCCATTGCTGTGCGGCCCATTCGTGTGCTTCATCGGGTACAGGAATATCCCAGCGGACTTCGGTCTGCCTCAGGCCGAGTGGTTCCACGAAGCTGCCGATCGCATCCAGGACGTGTTCTCCGCTGCGCGCAGGGATCCGCTCATTGACGAAAAGGCCGTGCAAATCCTTGGCGCGCGCCCCGTCATAACCGATTCGCCGGTCCGCATGAACGCAAAGGCTCAGCAGATTGGCGCGCAGCGCAACCTGCATGTGCAACAACGCATCGAAGCGCCGTTGCGCCAGTGCGCGTCGCGCATCGAGATAGCCTCGCACACCGGCCGCTTTGTCGAAGACGATGAACTCCACGCCTTCGATGTCGCCGACCAGCCTGTGTTCCAGCTTGCCGATCAACCACGTCAGCCGCGTTTGCGGCCACGCCGTTTGCAACGTGCGCACGAGCGGCACCACGTGGGTCACGTCTCCCAGCGCGGAGGTGCGCAGCAGGCAAAGCGATTGCGGCGGACTCCGAGGCATGCGGCTAGACTTGCAAGGTGATCATGAGCGATACCCGGCCCCCCGCGGCACTGCGGCAGGCGATGGCGGACACCCGCATCCATGCGGCGGGCACGGGCGCGATTCTGTTCGACGCCGGGCTCGGCGTCCAACCGGACGGTGGCTGGTTCGATCCCGAACACTGGCTCGCACAGGGCAAGTCGGCCGGCCGCGCGTCCGGCGGACGCGGCAACGTGGTTTTCGTCGACACGCCGATCGGGGAGTGCGCGCTGCGGCATTATCACCGCGGCGGCATGGTCGCGCCGATCCTCGGTGACCGCTATCTGTGGAATGGCCGCGAACGCACCCGCGGTTTTGCCGAGTTCCGCCTGCTGTCCGAATTGCACGAGCGCGAATTGCCGGTGCCCGAGCCTGTGGCAGCGCGCTATTTGCGCAGCGGCGTCCACTACACGGCCGACCTGATCACGCGTCGGATCGGGCACACCAGCACGCTGGCGGAGTGCGTGCATTCGAGGCACCTCAACGCCAAGCTCGCGATGCGCGTCGGCGCACTGGTTGCGCGCTTTCACGCCGCCTGTGTGGATCATGCCGATCTCAACGCCCACAACGTGCTGGTCGCGGAGGAAAGCCTGTGGGTGGTGGACTTCGATCGTGGCCGCATCCGCCGGAATCGTGGCGACTGGCAACTCGCCAACCTGCGTCGGCTGCGGCGCTCGCTGCTGAAGCTGGGCGCGTGCGATCGTGACGAGGCGCGACTGGATCGCGAAATCTGGACGCCCCTGATGCGCGCCTACGAATCGGCGATGCAGGGATGAATTACGCACTGCACGTGTTGGGCACCGGCGCCGCCCATGCGATCGAGCTGGGTTCGTCCGGCGCGGTGCTGGAGCGCGATGGTGCCCCCCTCCTGCTGATCGATTGCGGACCGGAAACTCTGACGCGTTACATCGATGCGTACGGCGGCATGCCGCGCGCGGTGTACATCACGCATACGCACATGGATCACGTGTCGGGCCTCGAGCGTTTGTTCTACCGCGCATGGTTCGATGCGGATTTGCGCGGCAAGGTGAAACTGTACGCTCACGCAGCGCTGGTGCCGCTGCTGCAATCGCGCGTGGCCGATTATCCCAACGCGGTTGCGGAAGGGGGCGTCAACTTCTGGGACGCGTTCCATCTGGTCGCGCTGTCACACGGGTTTTGGCACGAAGGACTGTGGTTCGACGTCTTTCCGACGCGCCACCACGCGCCGAATACCTCGTTCGGGCTGGCCCTGCACGGCTGTTTCGCATGGACCGGCGACACGCGGCCTATTCCGGAAATGCTCGAACGATACGCGCCTGGCAATACGCTGGTGGCGCATGATTGCACGCTGCATGGCAATCCCTCGCACACCGGCGCCGAAGACCTGGAGCGCGAATATCCGCTGTCGCTGCGCACGCGCCTGTTGCTGTATCACTACGCCAATGCCGACGAAGGGCGCGAGCTGATGCAGCGCGGCTACCACGTCGCCGAGCCCGGGATGCACTACCCGCTGCACGCGCCCGAAGCCGCGTACGAGAAGGCGGGCTAGCCGCGATGACCGCGCCGATCCCGCTGAACATCAGGACCATCGCGGCGCCCGCGGATGCGCTGGCGCGCCCATTGCGTGATCTGCGCATTTCGGTGATCGACCGCTGCAACTTCCGCTGCCCGTATTGCATGCCGGAAGAGCAATACGCGCACGACCATGCTTTCCTGCGCGCGCGCGAACGATTGTCTTTCGACGAGATCGAGCGGCTGGCGCGCATTTTCGTGTCCCTCGGCGTGCGCAAGCTGCGCATCACCGGCGGCGAACCGTTGCTGCGCCGCGACTTGGCGGAATTGACGGCCCGGCTGGCGCGCATCGATGGCGTCGAGGATCTGGCGCTCACCACCAACGGCGCGCTGTTGCCTCGCTTTGCGCGCGCCCTACGCGATGCCGGGCTGCATCGCATCACCTTGAGCCTGGATAGCCTGGATGCGGAAACGTACCGGCGCATGGCCGGAGCGCGGGGCGAAGTCGGACAGGCGCTCGCGGCGATCGAAGCCGCGGAAGACGCAGGCTTCGGCGCGCTCAAAATCAACTGCGTGGTGCTGCGCGGCGTCAGCGAGGACAGCGTGCTGGCGCTCGCCGATCGCTTCCGCTGTACATCGCACGTGTTGCGTTTCATCGAATACATGGACGTCGGCACCCTGAACGGCTGGCGCGCCGAGCGCGTCGTGCCGGGCGCGGAGCTGCGCGCGCGCATCCATGCGATCTGGCCATTGCAGCCGTTGCCGCGCCACGCTTCGTCCGAAACCGCCAGCCGCTGGCGCTACGTCGATGGTGCCGGCGAGGTCGGTTTCATCGATTCGGTCAGCGCGCCCTTCTGCGGCGATTGCACGCGCGCGAGGCTGGGTGCCGACGGCAAGCTCTACACCTGCCTGTTCGCGCGCAACGGCCACGACCTGCGCGGCCCGCTGCGTGCGGACGAATCCGATGCCGCATTGCGCGCACGCATCGCCGACATCTGGAGCCTGCGTGGAGACCGCTACAGCGAGCGCCGCGCCGAACTGCGTGCCGCGGGCGTGCTGGAACACGTGGAAATGTATCGGGTCGGCGGGTAATGAAAAAGAAGCTGAGTCATCTCGATGCGTCCAACCACCCCCGCATGGTGGACGTCGGCGGCAAGCGCGTGACCGCGCGCAATGCGGCCGCGCAGGCGCTGGTGCGCTTTCCGCCCGAAGTCGCGCGCGCTCTGCGCGAAGGGGGAATGCGGGCAAAGAAAGGTCCGGTGATCGACACGGCGATCGTTGCCGGCACGCTGGCGGCCAAGCGTACGCACGAGCTGATTCCGTTCTGCCATCCGCTCAATATCGAGCGCTGCGCCTTTTTGGCGGAGTTTGTCTCGGACACGGAACTGGCGATCCGCTGTGAAGTCTCGGTGTCACACAAGACAGGCGTGGAAATGGAAGCACTGACCGGCGCGAGTGTCGCCGCGCTCACCGTGTACGACATGTGCAAGGCGCTGTCGCACGAAATCGTGATCGCGGAAGTGCGGCTGCTGGAAAAATCCGGCGGCAGGCGCGAAGTGCGCGGCGGCAAGTTGGCCTCGCCCGTACGCAAGCGGAGCGGGGCGCACGGATGAACTACACCTTGCTCTATTTCGCCTCGCTGCGGGACGCGGCGGGCTGCGCGCAGGAGGGCGTTGCGAGCGAGGCGCGCGATCCGCGCGCCCTGTATGCAGAAGCCGCGGCGCGACACGCGTTCAAAATGCCACTGGAACGCGTGCGCGTGGCGGTGAACGGCGCTTTCGCGGACGTTGATCGCCCGCTGCGCGATGACGACGAGATCGCGTTCCTGCCGCCGGTGAGCGGAGGATGAAAACCTTCTCGCTCAGTGAAGCCGCGATCGATCCCGTGGCGCTTCTGCGCAAGCTCGAAAACAGGGGTATCGGTGCGGTCGTGACCTTCGAAGGTCGGGTGCGCGATCGCAACGAGGGACGCGCGGTGCGCGGGCTGGCTTACGAAGCCTATGCGGAACTCGCCGAAGTCGAAGGCGCACGCATCCTGGATGAAGCCCGCTCGCGTTTTGACACTACGCAGGCGCTGTGCGTACATCGTGTCGGCGACTTGGTGCTGGGCGAACTTGCCGTGTGGGTAGGCGTGAGCGCCGCGCATCGCGATGCCGCCTTTGCCGCCTGCCGCTACGTCATCGACGAAGTGAAAGCGCGCGTGCCGATCTGGAAACGCGAACATTACGTTCAGGGCGAGGCGGAATGGCTGCATCCCGGCACCTGAAAGGCGGCAGCCCCGCCAGCGTGACTCCGGCGCCCGAATCAACCGATACCGTTGCTGCCTTCCGGCCCTGGCGGGGTTTTCGATCTATCGTCGCGGAGGCGCCGACGGGGCCACCATGAAACGAACTCAAATTTGAACTGGCGGAGAGGGCGGGATTCGAACCCGCGAAGCGGGGTTAAGCCGCTTACACACTTTCCAGGCGTGCTCCTTCAACCACTCGGACACCTCTCCGTAACTGAAAGGTTGACTCATTATCCTTCCTTGGAGCGATCGCCGTTCGGCATCCATGCCTCACCCTCCCGTCGCGCGCGGAATGCCATTCAAGGCATTCCGCAAGCGCGCGCCGTTCGACCACTCGGACACCTCTCCGGACCGCGGTCTTCAGCGGCGAGCCGCACAGCATAGCGGGCTGCACTTGGGTGAACAAGCGCAGCAGAACGATTGTGCTTGGTCTGCGCGCGCGCCCTTGGCACAATGCGGGATCGCCCAAACATTGTCCTGCATGTCTTACCAGGTTCTCGCCCGAAAGTGGCGGCCGAAAGTCTTTTCCGAGCTGGTCGGCCAGGAGCACGTCGTGCGCGCGCTCACCCACGCGCTGGATTCCGGGCGCATGCACCACGCCTATCTGTTCACCGGCACGCGTGGCGTGGGCAAGACCACCATCGCGCGCATCTTCGCAAAGTCCTTGAACTGCGAGCGTGGCCAGTCCTCGCACCCTTGCGGCGAGTGCGCGGTGTGCACTGCGGTCGATGCAGGCCGCTTCCTCGACCTGCTCGAGATCGACGCGGCCAGCAACACCGGCGTGGACGACGTGCGCGAAGTGATCGAGAACGCGCAATACGCGCCGACGCGCGGACGCTACAAGGTGTACCTGATCGACGAGGTGCACATGTTGTCCAAACCCGCCTTCAACGCACTGCTGAAGACGCTGGAGGAGCCGCCGGAGCACGTGAAGTTCCTGCTCGCCACCACCGATCCGCAGAAACTGCCGGTGACGGTGTTGTCGCGCTGCCTGAAATTTTCGCTGAAGCGCCTGTTGCCGGAACAGATCGCGCAGCAGATGCGCATGATCCTCGGCGCGGAAGGCGTACAGTTCGAGGACATGGCGATCACCGAGCTTGCGCGTGGTGCGGATGGTTCGCTGCGGGACGGTTTGTCGCTGCTCGATCAGGCGATCGCGCACGGCGGTGGCGAACTGCGCGCGGACGACGTGCGCGCGATGCTGGGCACCATCGCCGGCAGCGAAGTCGGTGCGCTGCTGGATGCGCTGGCCGAAAACGATGGAGAGGCTCTCCTGGCCGAAGCCGACCGCGTGGCGGCGCTGGCGCCGGATTTCGGCTCGGTGCTGGACCAGCTCGCCGGCGCGCTGCATCGCATCCAGTTGCGCCAGCTCGTGCCGCAGTTTTCTGCACCGGGCGATGCCGACGACGAACAGCTTGCCGCGCTTGCGACACGCCTCGATCCGGAAGACGTGCAGCTCTGGTACCAGTTCGCACTGAATGGCCGGCGCGAATTGCCGTATGCGCCCGATCCACGTTCCGGATTCGAGATGACCCTGCTGCGGATGCTGGCGTTCCGCAGCGGAGATGAAAGCAGACCGGCGACCGTCACGCCGGTGGCGAAGCCGAACGCGCAGGAACGATCCGTTCCGCGTGCCGCGCCGGCGGGCAGCAGAGCGCCTCCTCCACATCCCGCATCGACCGTTCCGGCAGATGCGCCTGCCGCCAAACCGGAGCCCGAACCATTGCCGCTGCAGGCCAACGGCTTGCCGGATTGGGAGCAATGGATCACTCGTGCCAATCTCAGTGGGCCGATCGGCCAGCTGGCGCACAACGTCGCACCGAAATCACTGGAAGGCGCAGTGCTGACACTCGCGTTGAAACCCGCACATCAGACGCTGGTTGATTCATGCGGAGGTTTATTGCAGCAAGCGCTTGGCGCGGCGCTGGGGAAACCGCTGCGCATACGTTTCATCGCCGAAGCCGAAACCGAGACGCCTGCCGCGCGCGCCGCGCGCGAGCGCTCGGCCGAGCAGGCCGCGGCCGAACGTGCGATCGAGGAAGATCCCGCCGTGCAGGCGCTGCGACGGGAGCTCAATGCGCGCGTGATCCCGGAGAGCGTGCGTCCGATCCGCCGCGACAACGCCTGAACGATGCCACCACAGAGATGACCGAAGCTAGAACATGAAAGCGCAAATCGGACAATTGATGCAGCAGGCGCAGCGCATGCAGGAAGAAATGAAGCGCGCGCAGGAAGAGATCGCCAGCCTGGAAGTCACGGGTAACGCCGGCGGTGGCATGGTCAGCGTCACCATGACCGGTCGTCATGAGGTGCGCCGCGTGCAGATCGATCGCAAGCTGATGGCGGACGATCCGGAAATGGCCGAGGACATGATCGCCGCGGCGGTCAATGACGCGGTCAACAAGGTGGCTGAAGTCTCCCAGCAGAAACTCGGCGGCGTGGCGCAGGGATTGAATCTTCCGCCCGGATTCAAGCTGCCGTTCTGATGAGCGACGGTTCGAATCTGCTGGCCGAACTGATCGAGGCGCTGCGCTGCCTGCCGGGCGTCGGCGCCAAGAGCGCGCAGCGCATGGCCTTCCACGTGCTCGAGCGCGACCGCAACGGCGGTGTGCGGCTGGCGCGCGTGCTGGATCAGGCCGTGCAACGCATCGGTCATTGCACGCGCTGCCGCAATTTCAGCGAATCGGAAATCTGCTCGCTGTGCGCCAGCGCTTCGCGCGATGCCCGCACGGTGTGCGTGGTGGAAACGCCGGCCGACCTGCTGGCGATCGAACAGGCCACCGGATTCCGCGGCCGCTACTTCGTCTTGATGGGTCGCTTGTCGCCGATGGACGGCTTGGGGCCCGAAGAACTGGGCCGCGACCTGTTGCAGCGCCGTCTGCAGGAAGAGGAAGTGCGCGAACTGGTGATCGCCACCAACCCGACCGTGGAGGGCGAAGCCACGGCGCACTGGCTGGCAGGACTCGCGCGTGCGGCGAATGTGCGCGCGACACGCCTGGCGCACGGCGTGCCGCTGGGCGGCGAACTCGAATATGTCGATCGCGGGACCCTGGCGCACGCGTTCGGAAGCCGGCAGACATTGGAATGAAGACGATGCCCGATACGATTTTCGACAGGATCATCCGCCGCGAAATCCCGGCCGACCTCGTTTACGAGGACGACGACATCCTGGCGTTCCGCGACATCGCGCCGCAGGCGCCGGTGCACGTGCTGTTCGTGCCCAAAAAATCGTTGGCGACCTTGAACGATGCCGGCGCGGAGGACGCCGAGTTGCTGGGCAAGATGCTGCTGGCCGCAGCGGCTTACGCCAGGCGTGAAGGCTTCGCCGAACGCGGTTACCGCTGCCTGATCAACTGCAACGAAGACGGCGGGCAGACGGTGTTCCATCTGCACCTGCATTTGCTGGCGGGAAGGAAGTTGCGGGAGCCGCTTGGATAACAAGCGGCTTGCATTTTGGAACCGGTTGCTAAGCTCGCGCGTCCTGCGCTCGCTAAGTAACCCCGCCCTCGCATCCTGCTCGGGCGTTCGCCAGCGCAGCCGATGCGATTACTCGCGCCATCCATGGCGCTCGCCCTGCGGGCCAGCTTCGCTGTTCGCGCGCGCTCCCGGCGCGCGCAGTCAAGGCATCGGCTAAGCGCGCTGTCTCACCCTGCTAAGCCGACACTGTCCAGAAACTTTTCCGCATCCAGCGCGGCCATGCAGCCGAAGCCGGCCGAGGTGACGGCCTGGCGATAGACCTGATCGGCGACGTCGCCGGCGGCAAACACGCCGCGCACGGATGTCGCTGTCGCGCCGCCTTCCAGTCCCGTCCTGATCTTGATGTAGCCGTTGCTCATGTCGAGCTGACCTTCGAAGATGCTGGTATTGGGCGTGTGGCCGATCGCCACGAACATGCCGCTTACCACGATGTCGCGCGTGCCCTTGCTGTCAGTCGCCGCGAGGCGCACTCCGGTAACGCCGCTATTGTCGCCCAGCACTTCGCCGACCGTGTGGTTCCACACCAGTTCGACCTTGCCCGCGCGCGCCTTCTCGAACAATTTGTCCTGCAGGATTTTCTCCGCGCGCAGCTTGTCGCGCCGGTGCACCAGCGTGACCTTGCGGCAGATGTTGGCGAGGTACAGCGCTTCCTCGACCGCGGTGTTGCCGCCGCCGATCACCGCGACGTCCTGATCGCGGAAAAAGAAACCGTCGCAGGTGGCGCAAGCCGACACGCCGCGGCCCTTGAACGATTCTTCCGACTCGATGCCGAGGTATTTCGCATCCGCCCCGGTGGCGATGATCAGCGCGTCGCAACTGTATTCGCCGCTGTCGCCCTTGAGGCGAAAGGGCCTCTGCGAGAGATCGGCGGTGTGGATGTGGTCGAACACGATCTCGGTATCGAAGCGCTCGGCGTGCTTCAGCAGCCGCGCCATCAGATCCGGACCCTGCACGCCGGCATCGTCGCCGGGCCAGTTGTCCACATCGGTGGTGGTCATCAACTGGCCGCCTTGCGCCAGGCCCGTGATCAGCATCGGCTTGAGGTTGGCGCGCGCGGCGTACACCGCGGCGGTGTAACCGGCGGGCCCCGAACCGAGGATCAGCAGGCGCGAGTGCTTGGGGGTGCTCATGTATAATTTCCGGGTTTTGCGGTTCGTCGACCTGGTTTGCGCGTGTTCCGGACAACGCGGAAATTGGGGCGCGGCGAGCCGCAATTCAAGATCGAAAGAAGCGGCATTCTCGCACAGAAGGACATTACTCCATGCGCATCGGCATCCCTTCCGAAACCAAGACGCTCGAGGGCCGCGTCGCACTCGTGCCCGCCGCCTGCGCCGATTTGGTGCGGCACGGCCACGAGGTGTTCGTGCAATCTGGCGGCGGCATCAAGAGCGGTTTTTCGGACGAGGATTTCTCGGGCGTCGGCGTGAAAATCGTGCCGGATGCCGCGGCGCTGTACGAGAAGGGCGAACTGATCGTCAAGGTCAAGGAACCGATCGCCGGCGACCTTTCGCTGCTGAAGAAGCATCACCTGCTGTTCTGCTATCTGCACCTCGCACCGGAGCCGGAACTCACCAGGCGCCTGCTCGACATCGGTCTGACCGGCGTGGCATTTGAGTCGGTCGAGGACGAGGAAGGAAATCTTCCATTGCTGGCTCCGATGTCGGTGATCGCCGGGCGCATCGGCGTGCAGGTCGGCACGCATCTGCTGCACCAGCCGGAAGGCGGCAAGGGCAAGCTGCTGGGCGGCATGCCCACCACCGAGCGCGGCAAGGTCGTGGTGCTGGGCGCGGGCGCGGCGGGCGGCAACTCCGCGGCGCTGGCTGCGGCCGGCGGCGCGAACGTGGTGGTGTTCGACAAGCGTCCGGATCGTCTCGCGCAGATGATGAACCTCGGCGCCAACGTCACCGCCTTGTACGCCTATGACTCGGTAGTGGCGCAGGAAGTGGCGAGCGCGGACCTGGTGATCGGCGCGGTGCTGATTCCATCGGCGAAGGCGCCGCACGTGGTCAGCCGCAAAATGGTGCAGTCGATGGAGAAGGGCAGCGTGATGGTCGACATCTCGATTGACCAGGGTGGCTGCTTCGAAACCTCAAGGCCGACCACCTGGGCCGACCCGACCTACGTGGTGGATGGCGTGACGCATTTCTGCGTCACCAACATGCCGGGTGCGGTGCCGCAGACATCCTCGCAGGCGATTTCCGCAGCACTGCTGCCGTACGTGCTGCGCCTGGCCGCGGGTGGCGACTGGCGTGCCTATCAACCACTGGCGAAAGGCATCAATGTCGCCAACGGCGAGATCGTGCATCCGGCGCTCAAGTGAATGAAGCTGTCCTGACCGAAGCGGGTATAGTTCGGCGCAACGCGGTGCAAGTCTGAGGTCGCAGCACGTGGCGCGCGCCAAAGCCATCAATCAATCCGTTCGCGACACCGGCGAGCGCACGCGGCGCATCCTGCGCGAAGCCGCGGTGCTGCTGTTGCTGCCGGTCGCGCTGTATCTGCTGGTCTGCCTGGTCAGCCACAACCCGGCCGACCCCGGCTGGTCGCATACGGCCGAAGCGAGCGCCGTGCACAACTTCGGCGGCACGGTCGGCGCGTATCTCGCCGATCTGCTGCTGTACCTGTTCGGGGACATCGCCTACGCTTTCCCGATCCTGCTCGGCGTGCTGTCGATCGGTGTGCTGCGCGGCTGGCGTTCGGCCGATCGCAGCGCACTGGAGCCCACGCTGCGCCTGATCGGCTTCGTGGCCTTCTTCGTCGCCGGCTGCGGTTTGGCATGGCTGCACGATTCCGGATTGAACGATCTGCCCGCCGGCAGCGGCGGAATCCTCGGGCAACTGGTCGGCAGCGGATTGATGCGCGGTTTCGCCGCGCTCGGTGCCACGCTGTTCCTGCTGGCGCTGTTCCTGATCGCGGTGACGCTCGCAACCGGCCTGTCCTGGTTCAAGTTGATGGATGCGATCGGCCGCAGCCTGCTCGCGGCACTGGCGTGGCTCAACGGAAAACTCAAACGCGCACCTGAAGCGCTCGCCGCGCGCGCCGCACGCAACGAGCGCGAGGAAGTGCGCAAGATCGAATTCGCCAAGCAGGCCAAACGGGAACCGGTGAAGATCGAACCCTCACCGGCGCCGATCGTGAAGAGCGAGCGCTCGAAGCGCGAGAACCAGATCCCGATGTTCGCCGGCGGTTCCGCCGAAGGCGAATTGCCGCCGCTGTCGCTGCTGGACCAGGCGCCGCCGCAAGGGAAGGGTTATTCGGAAGAAACGCTGGAAGTGCTTTCGCGCCAGGTCGAGATGAAGTTGAAGGATTTCCGCATCGACGCGCAGGTCGTGAGCGCGCATCCGGGCCCGGTCATCACGCGTTTCGAATTGGAGCCTGCCGCCGGCGTGCGCGGCAGCCAGATTTCATCGCTGGACAAGGACATCGCGCGCGGATTGTCGGTGTACAGCGTGCGCGTGGTGGATGTGATCCCGGGCAAGAACGTGATCGGCCTGGAAATCCCGAACGCATCGCGCGAAACGGTGTATCTCTCGGAGATTTTCGATTCGAAGGAATACGGCGATGCACGTTCGCCGCTCTCGCTGGCGCTGGGCAAGGACATCGGCGGGCGGCCGGTCGTGGTGGACCTGCAGAAGATGCCGCACCTGCTGGTGGCCGGCACCACGGGTTCGGGCAAGTCGGTGGCGCTCAACGCGATGGTGTTGTCGCTGCTGTTCAAGGCTTCGCCTGCCGAAGTGCGTACGATCATGATCGACCCCAAGATGCTGGAGCTCTCGGTATACGAGAAGATTCCGCACCTGCTGGCGCCGGTCGTCACCGACATGAAAGAGGCAGCCAACGCGCTGCGCTGGTGCGTCGCAGAGATGGAGCGCCGCTACAAGCTGATGGCCGCGGTAGGCGTGCGCAATCTCGCCGGCTTCAACAAGAAGGTGAAGGACGCGGAAGCCGCGGGCCAGCCGCTGCTCGATCCGCTGTTCAAGCCCAACCCCGACCTGCCGATGGACATCGCGCAGCCCTTGCAGCCGCTGCCGTTCGTGGTCGTCATCATCGACGAATTCGCCGACATGATGATGATCGTCGGCAAGAAGGTCGAAGAATTGATCGCGCGGCTGGCGCAGAAGGCGCGCGCGGCGGGCGTGCATTTGATCCTGGCCACGCAGCGGCCAAGCGTGGATGTGATCACCGGCCTGATCAAGGCCAACATCCCGACGCGCATCGCCTTCCAGGTTTCCAGCAAGATCGATTCGCGCACGATCCTGGACCAGTCCGGCGCGGAAACCCTGCTCGGCCACGGCGACATGCTCTATCTGCCGCCGGGCACCGCCACCCCCGAGCGCGTGCATGGCGCGTTCGTGGACGACCACGAGGTGCACAAGGTGGTCGAGTGGCTGCGCGCGCAGGGCGAGCCGAAATACATCGACGGCGTGCTGGAAGAGGTGCAGTCGCTGGGTGACGGCAAGGTCATCAACGAATCGGGCCTGCCGGAAGATGCCGAGGAAGGCGAGGGCGATTTCGACGAGCTGTATGACAAGGCCGTGCATCTGGTCACTACCACGCGACGCGCGTCGATTTCCGGCGTGCAGCGGCACCTGCGCATCGGCTACAACCGCGCCGCGCGCCTGATCGAGATGATGGAGAGCCAAGGCATCGTCAGTCCGCCGCAGCACAATGGCAATCGCGAGGTACTTGCCTCCCCTGCACCGACCGGACGGGCATAACGCGGCATTCATTTTCGTTGCGCATCATGCGCGGGTTCCCCTGATCGGAAAGCCGACATGCGCAAGTCCATCCTGCTCGCAGCGATCGCATTGACAGGGTGGTTTGTCCTCGGATCGTTTTCGATGGAAGCCGCACAGGCGGCGGACAATGCACGCGCGCAACTGGATGCCTTCGCGCACGACCTGCGTTCGCTCAGCGGCAACTTCAGCCAGACCGTCTACGACGCCAACGGCGGTCGCGGCCAGACCTCGCACGGCACGCTGGCGCTGCGGGCGCCGCGGCAGTTCCGGTGGGACACGCAGGGACCGTACAGGCAAGTGATAGTCGCCGACGGCAGCAAGGTCTGGATCTACGATCCGGAGCTGGAACAGGTGACGGTGCGCGACCAGGGCACGCAGGAAGCGCACAGCCCGCTGACGGTGCTGACCGATCTCTCCCAGCTCGATCACGATTTCAGGGCCAGCGAGCAGGGCGATCGCGACGGGCTCGAATGGCTGCGCCTGAAGTCCCGCGGCAAGGATCCGCAGTTCGAATACGCGGACATCGGTTTCGACGGCAATGCACCGCGGCGGATGATTTTCAAGGACACCCTCGGCAACCGCACCGAAATCGTGTTCTCCGACTGGCAGCGCAACCCGCAATTGCCCGCGGACACTTTCACCTTCTTCCCGCCCGCGGGCACGGACGTGGTGGGTGAGGCGGCGCCAGCGGCGCACGACTGAGATCCCCGCCGTATCATCGGCGGATGCCACGCCGCAAGACCGCCACCAGCGGCCCCGAACTGTTCACCGAATCCGACGCGCTGAAGCCGCTGGCCGAGCGCATGCGGCCGCGCACGCTGGACGAGATCGTCGGGCAGTCGCGCCTGCTCGGTCCCGGTACCGCGCTGCGGCGCGAACTGGAAGCGCATCGCGTGCACTCGATGGTGTTGTGGGGCCCGCCCGGTTGCGGCAAGACCACGCTTGCCCTGCTGGTCGCGAAATACGCCGATGCGCACTTCCGTGCTATCTCCGCCGTGCTTTCCGGTTTGGCCGAAGTGCGCGCGGCATTGTCCGAAGCCGAAGTGAATTTCGCGCAAGGCCGGCGCAGTGTGTTGTTCGTGGACGAGGTGCACCGCTTCAACAAGGCCCAGCAGGACGCGTTTCTGCCGCACATCGAGCGTGGCGTGATCATCTTCGTCGGCGCCACGACTGAAAATCCGTCCTTCGAATTGAATTCCGCGCTGCTGTCGCGCTGCCGCGTGCACGTGATGGACGCGATTTCCGCAGATGACATCGTGATTGCGTTGGAGCGTGCGCTGAGTAACGAGGAACGCGGGCTCGCTTCATTGCACCTTCAAGTCGACGACGAAGCGCTCGCGTTGATGGCGAAAGCGGCCGATGGCGATGTGCGGCGAGCGCTGACGTTCCTGGAAATCGCATCCGAACTCGCGACGGACGGCCGCATCGACGAACACACCCTGCAGCAGGTGCTGGCCGATCGCACCCGCCGTTTCGACAAGGGTGGCGAGCAGTTCTACGACCAGATCTCGGCGCTGCACAAATCGGTGCGCTCCTCCGATCCGGACGCGGCGCTGTACTGGCTGATGCGCATGCTGGACGGCGGCTGCGAACCGCTTTATCTCGCGCGCCGCATGGTGCGGATGGCGGTGGAAGACATTGGCCTGGCCGATCCGCGCGCGTGGACGATCACGCTGCACGCCTGGGACACGTACGAGCGACTGGGTTCGCCCGAAGGCGAACTCGCGCTGGCCGAAGCCGTGCTGTATCTGGCGATGGCGCCCAAGAGCAACGCCGCGTACATGGCATATGGCAGCGCGCGGAAGATCGTACGCGATACCGGCACGCTGGAAGTGCCGATGCACCTGCGCAACGCACCGACGAAGTTGATGAAGGGACTCGGCTACGGCAGGGGCTATCAATACGATCCGGACGTCGAAGGCGGCGTCGCGCTGGACCAGCAATGCCTGCCCGATGCACTCGCCGGCACGGAGTTCTATCAGCCGACCGAGAACGGCATCGAAGCAAAAATCAAGCAGAAGCTCGATGCGTTGCGCGCGGCGCGAGCGAAGGTGCGCGGCGGCGATTGAAGGCACGCTGCATCGCAGCTTGACCGGCGCTTACCGCAAGCATACCGTCCGCCGGCCATCCACTTGGGAAATGTGCCATGCGTATCGCCGTCGCGGCGCTGTTCGGCGCCATCGTGATCTTTCTCTGGCAGTTCGTCTCGCACATGGTTCTGCCGATCGGCGTGATGGGTTTTCGTGCGCCGCAGAATGAGAGCGCCGTGCTGCAGGCGGCGGCCGGCGACTTGCCCGCCACGGGCATCTATCTCTTGCCGTATCTCGCGCCCGAGAAAATGAAGGATTCCGCGGCGGTGCAGGAATGGAGCGCGCGGGCGCAGAAGAATCCGTCGCTGTTCGTGGTGGTCGCTCCGTCCAGCACCATGGCGACGAACATGACTCCGGAGTTGATCAAGCAATTTGTCACCAACCTGCTGGGCGCGCTGCTGATCGCCTTCGTGCTCGCCGCGACCGCCTGGTCCTTCGGCATGCGCGTACTGGGAGCGCTGGCCTTCGGAATATTCGGGTGGCTGCTGGACATCGTACCGATGTGGACCTGGTACAAGTTCCCGGCAGACTACGTGGTCGGCAATCTGCTGGATCAGGGCATCGGCTGGCTGCTGGCGGGCATTGCGATGGCCTGGTGGCTGGGCCGGCGGCGCGCGACGCTCGCGCCGGC
>DASXWZ010000225.1:0-14977 GCA_036503375.1 Rhodanobacteraceae bacterium
TCGGTCACGACGTTGCCATCACCGTCCAGGCGCACACCGGCGGCTTCGAGTCCCAGTGAATCGGTGTTCGGGACGCGCCCCACCGCCCACACGATCTGGTCGTAGGGGCCGTGCCGTGCGTGGTCGGCGCAATCCAGCCACAAATCGTCGCGCTCGCGCAGCGCGCCGCGCACCGCACACTGCCCGTGCTGGACGATGCCCTGTTCGTCCATGGCGGCGCACAGTGCATCGCCCATGTCCGCGTCGAAATGCGAGAGCAGCCGGCTGCGCGAAAACAGTTCGACTTCCGCGCCGAGGGCACGCAATACACCCGCCAGCTCCACAGCGATGTAACCGCCGCCGACGATGCCGATGCGACGCGGACATTCGCGCAGCTTGAAGAACCCGTCCGAATCGATGCCCAGCTGCGCACCCGGCAGGTCCAGCACGCGAGGCCTTGAACCGGTGGCGATGGCGATGTGCGGAGCGCGATAGAGCGCGTTCGCGGCTTCCAGCGTATGCGCGTCGACGAACTGCGCGTGGGCCGCGACGATACGCACGCCGTATTCTTCCAGACGGCGCGCGTAGGCCTGGCGCGCGCGCGCGATATACGCCTCACGTCGTTCGACGAACGCGGGCCAATCCAGCGCGCCGGGCCTGGAAGCGAAACCGATCTCGACAGCCAGCGCCTGCATCCGCGACAGTTCCGCCGCCAGCCACATCGCCTTCTTCGGCACGCAACCACGATTGACACAGGTACCACCCAGCTCCTGCGGTTCGAACAGGGTCACCTTGGCGCCATGGCGTGCAGCGCGGATCGCCAGCGCAAGGCCTGCCGAACCACCGCCGATCACCAGCAGATCGGATTGCGTGTCGGTCATTGCGCTCACAAACCGAAACGCGCTGGCAGGTACGGCGCAGGATCGATCGCGGGTTTCGTCGCGCCGATCGACGCCGCCACCAGTTCTCCCGTGGCCGCGCTCATGCTGACGCCGAGCATGCCGTGGCCGGTGGCGAGCAGCAGGTTGTCCCAGCGCGTGCTCGCGCCGATCAGCGGCACCTCGTCCACGCACATGGGCCGCCAGCCCCACCATTCTTCCTGCAACTGATCGCCGAACGGCGCGCGCAGGTAGGCCTGCGCACCGCGACGCAGCGCGTCCAGGCGCGTGCGGTTCAAGGTCGAATCGTAGCCGGCGAATTCCATCGTGCTGCCCAGCCTGAAACCCGACGGCCAGGTCGTGACGCACACGCCCGGTTCGCGCAACACCACCGGCCGTTGCGGCGCAGGATCGGGGAGAGAAGTAGTGATCGAATATCCCTTGCCTGGCTGGATCGGCAGGCGCATTCCCAGCTGCCGCGCCACGCGCGGCGACCAGGCGCCCAACGCCATCACGATCCGGTCGCCCGAGAATTCGCCGCGCGAAGTGCGCACACGTCCCACGCGATCGTTGGTGCATGTGAAGCCTTCGATGCGCGCGTCGTTCTCGATCGTCACCCCGCGCTCGCGCACGCGCCGGGTCAGTCCCTCCACCAGCAGGTTCGGCCGTAGTTGCGCATCGTCCGGATGCCACACGCCGCCGGCGATTCCGGGTTTCAACGCGGGCTCCATCGCCAGCACGGTTTCGGCGTCGAGGATTTCGGTGCGCACGCCCAGTTCATTGAGCCAATCCACGTCATGTCGATCTTCATCGAGCGCGCGCGCATCGCGATACACGTACAACGTCCCGAGTTTCGCGTATTCGCAGTCGATGCCTTCTTCGGCCAGCCACTGCGGCAGCAACTCGTGCGACCGCCGGAGTATGGCGGCGCGTGCCAGGGCCGTACGTTGCGCCGCTCGCGCATTGCAACGAATTGCAAATCCGAACAGCCAGCGCCAGCGTTGCAGATCGGGACGCGGATTGACGTACAGCGGCGCATCGCGCCGGCTCATCCAGCGCAGCGCCTTCCACGGCACACCGGGCACGGACAACGGAATTGCATGGCTGGGCGTCAAGGTGCCGCAGTTGCCATGTGATGCGCCGGCACCGGGCGATGATTGTTCCAGTACGCGCACCGAGGCGCCGGCTCGCGCCAAGGCCAGGGCGCACGAAAGGCCGATCACGCCGCCGCCCAGGATCAACGCGTCGGAATGAGGCAGGTCGGAGGATGGAGGCATCGCGCGAGTTTAGCGGCAGCACAAGCGCCATGCCGGCGATTTCGCCTTGGCATTAGTCCTGCATCGTTCCGCACGAACAGCAAGGGGAATCCTCCATGACGCCTTCCTTCCATCGCAACAGTCTTTCGGTGCCAGAAATCCTGCTCATGCTGCGCGCCCCCGGCGCCGGCTGGCTGGCGACGTTGCTGACCGCACTGGATGAGGCGCAGCACGACCCGGATTTCGATCCGCGGCAACGCGCCGCACTGGCGCAATTGGCGTCCGACCAAGGCCTGCCGGGCGCGGTGATCGACGCGGCCCGCCGCCGCACCGCCGCCTTCGAGCTGGAACTGGAACTGGCCGCGGCCCCCGTACCGCAGGCCGGCGCGGCCTGATCCGGCCGCGGCGTCGACCGCGTCACGAATCACGTTTGTTTTCGCCGGCCGGGCTTTACGAAGCCCGGCTCATGCGTTACCTTCGCGCGGACTTCACGATTCCGCCACGATGACTTCACTTTCCCGCCACGGCCGCGCCCGAATTTCGACCCCGGTCGCGGGCTCGTACTTCGCGGGCGGACCGCTGCTCCGGAGAGCGGAACGTTGACCGGCGCGCAGCGCTGGTTGTGCCGTTTCGCCGCGCTCGCACCCGCGCTGATGCTGGGAGCATGCGCAACCACCCCGCCTCCTCCTGCGCAGGCCGCCAACGACGTGTTGTTCCGCGCCATCGGCCTGGTCGGGACACCGTACCGTTGGGGCGGCAACACGCCGCAAAGCGGTTTCGATTGCAGCGGGCTGGTCGACTACGTGTTCCGCACTTCGGCCGGCGTGGTACTGCCGCGCCGTTCCGGCGAAATCGCCAACGTCGATGCGCCGCGCATCAAGACAGACCGGCTGGCGCCGGGCGACCTGCTGTTCTTCGGCAGCCGCCACCACGTCAACCATGTCGCGATCTATGTCGGCGAAGGCCGCTTTGTGCACGCGCCCAACCGCGGCGGCACGGTGCGGCTGGAGCAGCTCGACGGCGATTACTGGCGCACGCACTTCCTGTATGCCAAACGCGTGCTGGAATGGCACTCGCCGGCCGCCGAAGTCGTCGCTGCAAATTAGGCGCCGCTGAACCCATCCGGGATTTGTCAGGGCACGCCGAATCCGGCGCCTCCCCGGACTCGGCTTTGCCGGATCGAGCACATGAACCGGAAGCGTGTTTGACCGGCGCGCGGCACCTCCCTGCGCCGCATGGCCCGCCTGCGGTTCTCTTTCCGCGGCGCATGCCGCTATGCTTGCGGTTTGGCCGCTGCATGGCCTGATTCGGGAGATCCTTACATGCAGAATCTCGCCGTCCTGCTCGGTCGCATCGGCCTCGCGCAGATCTTCATCCTTTCCGGTCTGCAGAAGATCGCCGGCTACGCCGCCACCGGCGCGCTGCTCGCCGCACACGGCCTGCCGCCCGGCCTGCTGCCGCTGGTGATCTTCGCCGAACTCGGCGGCGGGCTGGCGGTGCTGTTCGGATTCCTCACGCGTTGGGCGGCGCTCGGGTTGTGCGTGTTTACCCTGCTCGCCGCGTTCTTCTTCCACAACAACTTCGCCGACCAGTCACAGGCGATCAACTTCATGAAGAACATCGCCATCGCCGGCGGCTTCCTGGTGCTGGCGGCGTTTGGCCCCGGGACGGTCGCGCTGGACACATTGTGGCGCCGCAAGCGACGCGCGCGGGAGAAGCTGAGTTTCTAGGATTCAGTGGTGGTGCGCGTCGTTCGGGTGCGCATGCCCGTGCGAGATTTCCTGGGGCGTGGCCGCGCGCACGTCGGTGACCTCGATGTCGAAGTGCAGGGTCTTGCCGGCCAGGGGATGATTATTGTCGACGTCGATCGCGCTCATGCCGACCTTGTGCACGGTGACCAGGCGCTGCCCTGCTTCGCGTGTCTGCAGCACGGTCTGCATGCCGGGCTTCAGCTTGTCGGGGTTGCGGAAATATTTTTTCGGCACGCGCTGGATCATGCCTTCGCGACGCTCGCCGTAGGCCTCTTCGGGCATCACGTCGATCTCGAAACGTTCGCCCGCTTCGCGGCCCTCCAGCGCACGTTCCACGCCCGGCACGAGTTGCTGGTGACCGAGCAACGCCAACATCGGCGCGCCGCGTTCGCGCGAGCTGTCCAGCGGCGGCACAGTACCGCTTTCCGGCGATGCCGCGCTTCCGGTCAACCCGCTCTGAGTCAAGGTGTAGTGGAAACTGACCACCGTGTTCTTGGCGGCTTTCATCGTGTCGGCACTCCGGGCAAAGCGCGCATGCTAGCGACGCACGCGTGGTGCGTCATGTTTCGCCGCGGGATCCGCCGAATCTGATGCCGCGCGCTTCCGGGCCAAAACCCGCCAGCAGCGCCAGCACTACGCCTACGCAGCCGATCCACACGCTCTGCGCGAATGCGTAGTCGCCGCCACGCGAATGCGCCAGCCAGGCGAGGATCGTGGCGGTGCCGGCGGCGATCAGGTTGCCGAGTTGATAGGCGAATCCGGGCAGCGTGCCGCGCACGTCGTCGGGCGAGAGTTCGTTCAAGTAGCTCGGCACCACGCCCCACGCGCCCTGTACCGAAACCTGGATCAGGAACGCGCCCAGACCCAGCAGGATCACGGAACCGCCGTAGGTCCAGAGCGGAATCACGGGCAACGCCAGCAACGCCGCGACCACCATCGCGCGGCGCCGGCCGATGTGCTCGGACCACGCGCCGAACGCCAGCCCGCCGGCGAGCGCGCCGAGGTTCAGCACGATCGTGAGAATGCTGACGAGGCCTGTGTCGAAATGCTTCTGCGCCTTCAGAAAAGTCGGATACACATCCTGCGAGCCGTGGCTGAACATGTTGAACGCGGCCATCAGCAGCATGAGGTAGACGAAGAGTCCCCAATGGCCGCGCATCGCGCTCCAGACATTTCGCCGTTCGCCGCTGCGCTTGCGCTGTTCGAACACCGGCGACTCGGGTACCTTGCTGCGGATGTACAACACCAGCAGTGCGGGCGCGGCACCGAGCACGAACATGCCGCGCCAGCCGATCGAATCGAACAGCAGTCCATACAGGAGAGCGCCTATCAGGTAGCCGCAGGGGTAGCCGCTTTGCAGCAACCCGGAAACGACGCCGCGGCTTTTCGGCGGGATCGATTCCATCGCCAGCGATGCACCGATTCCCCATTCGCCGCCCATTGCGATGCCGAACAGCGCACGCAACACCAGCAGCACGATCAGTGATGGAGCGAACGCGCAGGCCAGCTCCAGCACCGAATACAGGATCACGTCCAGCATCAGGATCGGCCGCCGTCCGAAACGGTCCGCCAGCCGTCCGAAGATCAGCGCGCCCAGCGGGCGGAACGCCAGCGTCAGCAGCAGCGCGAAGGTGACTTCGGTGACGCCGACCCGGAAGGTCTTCGCGACTTCCGGTATCACGAACACCAGCAGGAAATAGTCGAATGCATCCAGCGTCCAGCCGAGGAAGCTCGCCGCCACCGTATGGCGCTGCGTGGAATCGAGTTCGCGCAAGGCGGCGAGCGCGCGCACGGGCTTATTCCTGCGGCGCGGGTGCGTAACGCAAATCGTCCAGGATCGGCGTGCTCGGCCGCTGGATGACCAGCATCGGATTTCCGGCGACACGATGACAGCCCGTGCACGCGGCGGAAAGATTGTCGTAGGCCGTGGCGAATTTCGCCTTGTCGTGCGTGCCGATCGCATCCATCAGGTTCTTCAGTGGCGCGTTCAACATCGCCGGCATCACATCGGCGAGTTTCTGCGGTTGCAGTTCGGCCGCATCACCATTGGTCTCGACGATGCCCTGGATGTCTTCGCCCAGTTCGCCGGCCATGTAGTAGGCGAGATTCCAGTTGCCCGCCTCGCCCGCCCACCACAGCCGGTCGTGGCGCAGCTCCAGCATCAGCATCTGCTGGCCCAGCTCGGGTTGCGTGCGCTTTTCCAGCTCGACGATGCGCTGCTCCAGTGCCGTGATCCGTGCCGATTGCGTCGAATCGGCGGCAGGTTCCGGCGTAGCCGGCGGCGCTGCCAGGGCGGTCATGCTCGCCGCGGCGCACGCGGCGCTCAGGACGATCGTTGGAATACACAGCCTGCCCATGCCGTTCTCCAGGTCGAAAACTTCTGCGATCTAACCATCCCGCCGCCGCGCTGGCAATCCTGCGCCACTTACAATGCGCACATGACGGGCTTCATCGCGATTGTGATCGGTACCGCGCTGGCGAACAACGCCGCACTTTCCCACTTGCTCGGACTCGACCCTGCACTCCGCACGCACGCGCGCCTGCGCGATGCATTCCGGCTGGGCCTGTCGATCGCATGCGTGCTGCTGGTCGCGGTCGTCGCGTGCTGGCTGATCGAACGTTTCCTGCTGGCGCCGTTCGCTCTGGAATGGTTGCGCGCGCTGGTATTGTTGCTGGTGGTTGTCGCGCTTGCGCCGTGGCCGCGGGTGCTGCTGCAAGGACGGCTGCTCCCTGAGTCCGGCCATTCGGATGATCGCGACTCATTCCGGGCCCTCTCACCACTGTTGCTGGTCGGCAATGGCTTGCTGCTCGGCGCGCTGGTGCCGGATTCGCACACCGATTTCGCATCCATGCTCGCGCGCAGCTTCGGCATCGCAATCGGCTTCGGCATTGTGCTGCTGCTCTTCGCCGCCATGCACGACCGGCTCGAGGGCGCCGACGTGCCCGCGCCGTTCCGCGGCGCACCGATCCTGCTGATCACCGCGGCGATGATGGCGCTGGCGTTCACCGGCTTCGCGGGATTCGGACGATGACGCTCGCCCTCGCCGCCATGATCCTGCTCGCGCTGTTCGCGGGGGCCTGCGCCGGCGCGGCATTCGCGCGCACCCGCGGACGCACGCGCCCAGCCGATGTCGCGGCCTTGATCGATAGCATCGACGCGCTGTTGCCGCAGACGCAGTGCGCGCGCTGCGGCTATCCCGCGTGCAGGCCATACGCGGAGGCGATCGCGCGCGGTGAGGCACCGATCAACCGCTGTCCGCCCGGGGGCGACGCCGGCATCCGCGCACTGGCCGCACTGACCGGCCAACCGATGCAAGCACTTGATCCCGGATGCGGCGAGGAAATGCCGGCGCGGGTGGCGATCATCGACGAGGACATTTGCATCGGCTGCACCAAATGCATACAGGCGTGTCCGGTGGACGCGATCGTCGGCGCGACAAAGATGATGCACACGATCATCCCGCAACGGTGCACCGGCTGCGAATTGTGCATCCCGCCCTGCCCGGTCGATTGCATCGCGCTGGTTCCGGCACGCGCGAACGGACGTGATTTCGCCCGTCCATCCTTTCCGTACGCGGCATGAGCGACATGCTCTCGCGCTGGTATGTCCGCCTGGCGCTGTGGCTGATCGCGCTCGGCCTGTTCTGCGCGCTATGGCCCGCGCTCGAATTGCCGCACTTCATCGTCGAACCGGAGAACCGCTGGAAAGTCGTCCTGCAGCTCGCAATGCTGCACGGCTCGTGGCTGTTGTTCCCGCTGATCGCGGAAGCCGCGCTGATCCTGGTGAACCGCGCACACCGGCACTATTACCGTCGCGCCACGGGTGCTGCGCTGGTGCTGGTCCTCTCGCTGCTGCTGGTGTACGCGCGCTTCGTCGAGCCACGCTTGCTCGTGGTGCGCACCACCGTCGTGCCCGCACCGGTGGACCTGGACATCGCGCTGGTATCGGACATCCACGTCGGCGTGTTCACGCGCAGCGACAAGCTGAAGCAGATGGTGGACAAGCTGAACGCGATGCACGTCGACATGGTGCTTTTCGCGGGCGACCTCACCTACGACCCGCCGCACGATCTCGCCGCCGCACTGGCGCCGCTGAAGCAATTGAACAAACCGATGTACGCGGTGCTGGGCAATCACGACGTGCAATTGCCCGGACCGCCGTTGGAAGACCGCATCCGCGCTGCACTCGCGGGTTCGCCGGTCATCTTCATCGAACACCGCGTGATCGATTTTCCGAAGATGCGTCTCGCCGGTCTGTACGACTACTGGACGGCGCTGGACGACACCGCGTTCCTGCGCGCGCTGCCGCGCGACAAACCGCTGCTGGTGCTGATGCACCAGCCACACAGCCTGCGCGAATTGCGCGGCGTGGATTTCACCCTGGCCATGGCCGGCCATACGCACGGCGGCCAGGTGTCTCTGCCGTGGATCACCGCGGCCGTGTTCAAGGCCGATCGCGACGAGATCTACATCGATGGCCTGTACGACACGCCATTCGGCAAGCTGTTCGTGACTCCGGGCGTGGGCATCACCGGCACGCCGGTGCGACTGAACTGCCCGCCGACGATCGACCTGATCGAGCTGCGGCGTACGGCGAAAGACTAGAACTTGTCTAGAATCGTCGCGTGCGCATCCATCGTTTCCACGGCGGGCTGAAGTTGCAGGGCCGGTACGAAGCCGTGCCCTCACCGATCAACGAATGCGCGCTGCCGCCACGTTTGCATCTTCCACTGATCGCGCGCGAAGGATTGGTCGATCCGGTGGTGTCGGTCGGCGATCGCGTGCTGCGGGGGCAGTGCATCGGCGAACCGCGCGGTGCCAGTGCGCGGGTGCTGGCGAGCAGCTCCGGAGCGGTGATCGCAATCGAAACGCGCGATGTCGCATCCCCGCATGTCGCGCGTGCAACGTGCGTGGTGATCGAACCCGATGGCGAGGATCGCTGGTCGCTGCTGCCATCGATCGAGGATTGGCCGAGCGCACCGCGCGAAGTCCTGCTTTCGCGCCTGCGCGAAGCTGGCGTCATCGGCTTGGGTGGCGCGGCTTTCCCCGCCGGCATCAAACTGGCGGCACCTATCGAAATCTTGATCCTCAATGGCGCCGAGTGCGAGCCGGGCATCGGCTGCGATCGCGCGCTAATGCGGGAGCGTGCACGTGAAGTGGTGCAAGGCGCGGCGTTGCTGGCGCACATCGCGCAAGCGCGGCAGACGATCATCGCGCTGGAAGACGCGATGCAGGATGCGTGCGCGGCGATGGAAAACGCGTTGCGCGAACACCCGTTCGAAGGCGCGCTGCTGGCGCTGGTGCCGACGCGTTATCCGCAGGGCGGCGAGCGGCAGTTGATCGAAACGCTGACCGGACGCGAGGTGCCCGCGCATGGATTGCCACGCGACATCGGCGTGCTCTGCCACAACGTCGGCACCGCCGCGGCAGTTTGGCGCGCGGTAGTGCGAGGCGAAGCACTCACTTCACGCCTGGTCAGCGTCAACGGCGCGGGTGTCGCACGTCCCGGCAATTACGAAGTGCGTTTCGGCACACCGATCGCGTGGCTGGTCGAACAGGCCGGCGGTTACACGCCGCACGCCGCGAGGCTGGTTGCAGGCGGCGCGATGATGGGGCTGGCGTTGCCGCACGACGACATTCCGATCGAGGCGTCGTGCAACGCGATCCAGGTAATGGACGCAGCCACGATCAAGCCGCCCGCGCCGGAACTGCCGTGCATCCGCTGCGGCGAATGCGTGCGCGTCTGCCCGGCGCGTCTGCTACCGCAGCAATTGTTCGCGTATCTCGTGCGCGAGGACTGGACGCGCGTTCAACAGCACGAGCTGGGTGCCTGCATCGAATGCGGCTGCTGTGCGACCGCGTGCCCGTCGCAGATTCCCCTCGTGGCGTGGTATCGCTGGGGAAAATCCGGGTTGCGCGAGCAGGCGCGAACGCGCGAATTCGCGGATTCATCGCGCACCCGCTTCGAAACGCGGAATGCCCGCTTGCAACGCGAGCATGATGAGCGTGCAGCGCGGCGTCCATCCGAAATCGTCACCACACCGGCACCGGCGATCAGCAAAGCCGAAGTGCTGGCCGCGATAGCCCGCGGGCGCGCGCGGCGCGATGCCCGCGATTCAGGCCATTCTTCCGATGAAAACGGAAGCGCGCCATGAGCCGCTTCGCGGTCGCACCCGCGCCGCACCTGCCCGCGCGCAGCACCGTGCGGCGGGTGATGGGCGACGTGCTGATCGCGCTGGTCCCCGGCATGGCCGCTCAGATCTGGTATTTCGGTTTCGGCGTATCGGTGCAGATCGCGCTGGCGGTTCTCTTTGCACTGGTCTTCGAATCGATCATGCTGCGCCTGCGCGGGCAAAAACAAACGCCGTGGATCAGCGACCTGTCCGCACCGGTCACCGCTGTGCTGTTCGCGCTGTGCATCCCCGCCTGGTCGCCGTGGTGGATCGCGTGCATCGCCATGTGCGCCGCGTTGGTGTTCGCGAAGCATTTGTACGGTGGGCTGGGGCGCAACATTTTCAACCCGGCGATGGTCGGCTACGCCGTCGTGCTGATCGCGTTTCCGCTGGCGTTGGCGCGCTGGCCCTCACCGGAACCGTTGGCAGCACACACGCTGGGATTTGGTGATTTGCTGCACACGATCTTCAGCGGCCATCTGCCCGCCTCGCAGGGTTTCGACACGCTGGCGCAAGCCACACCGCTGGACACGGTGAAGATCGAAGCCGCGCGCGGCTACACGCTGGCGGAAATCCGCAGCAATCCGGTGTTCGGCGACTTCGGCGGCAAGGGCTGGGAGTGGATCGCCGACTGGTATGCGCTCGGCGGTTTGTATCTGCTGTGGCGACGCGTGATCCACTGGCAGGTGCCGGTGGCGCTGCTCGGCACCACGATCCTGCTGACCGTGCCGTCGTGGATCGTGGATCCGGATGTCAACCCTTTGCCGCTGCAACACGTGTTCTCCGGCGGGTTGATGCTGGCGGCATTCTTTATCGCGACCGATCCGGTAACCGGCGCGGCGACGCCGCGCGGACGGCTGATCTTCGGTGCGGGCGTGGCAGCGCTGACGCTGGCGATCCGGCGCTGGGGCGCGTATCCGGATGGCGTGGCCTTCGCCGTGCTGCTGATGAATGCCTGTGTGCCGCTGCTGGACCGGATCACGATCCCGCGCGTATACGGCCATGGGCGACGCGGATGAATAAGTCCGTTCGCGCCGAACGTAATGAGCGCAGCGAATGGGGTCGAAGCGCATTCGCGGCGATCGTCGCGATCTGCGTCTGCATCGCCCTGCTGACCGGCGCATGGGTGTGGCTCTCGCCGCGCATCGCCGCGCAACGCGAGCACGCGCGACTGCTGGAACTGGCGGACGTCTTGCCGCCTGCGCTGTACGACAACGATCCGTTGACCGATCGTATCGAAGTCCGCGATCCGTTGCTCGGCAGTGATCAGCCGCAACCGATTCTGCGCGCGCGGCTGCACGGAGAGCCCACCGCGCTGGTGCTGCAAGCGGTCGCACCCAACGGCTACGGTGGTCCGATTACTTTGCGCATCGGCATCCGTTACGACGGCAGCATCATCGCCGCGCGCGTACTCGAGCAGCATGAAACGCCCGGCATCGGCGACCTGATCGAACACGCCAAAAGCGACTGGATCGAACAGTTCCGCAGCCGCTCGCTGCGCGATCCGCACGAAGACAAGTGGAAACTGCGCAAGGATGGGGGCGACTTCGACCAGCTCGCAGGCGCGACCGTCACTCCACGCGCCGTGGTCGCGGCGGTGGGAAAGGCATTGCGGTTTTATGGAGAGAATCGTAGAAGATTGTTTGCGACAACGAATCGCCCATGATCGCGAAACGCTCGACTGCGCCTTGGCTTTGTATCTGCCCGCTACTCGCCGTCGCGTCAAACTGGCCCATCGCACTGACGCTGGCGACCTGCCTGTTGACGGCAATCGCGCTGGCGGCATGCTCGCTGGCAGCGTTATTACGCTTCGGCCAGTCAGCCCCGCACTTGCCGCTCGCTGCGCTGGTCTCCGGCACGCCAGCGGTGCTGGAACACCTCACGCTCGCGACATGGCGGCCAACGCTGGATGCGGCGGTCGCGCCGTGGCTGGTGCTGGTTGCGGGACTGGCGGCGCTGGTGTGTTGTTTTGATGAGAGCTTGCACGATGATCGGTTCGGGCTCACATTGCGCGCGCGTTTCGTCCGCAGCATGAAAACGGGAACCGCGTTATCGGCCGTGCTGCTGGTGGTCGGCGTTGCACGCGACGGAATCGGTCGGTTGTTCCTGCTGGCGGAAACTCCGGTCGGTGCACTGGCGTTGCTGGCGTTGCTGCTGGCGGGAATCAATTTCGTATCGCGCGCTTCGGTGGGCGCTTCGCTTTTGCCGACGTCGTTGCCGCTGGATTCCAGCCTGCGCCGTAATGACGAGAGGGGAGAGGGAAACATATGAAACGCGCGGACGTCGCCGAGCTGTTCCGCCGTCTGCGCGAACTCGATCCCGAGCCGACCACCGAACTGAAATACCACACGCCATTCGAATTGCTGGTGTCGGTGATCCTGTCGGCGCAGGCGACGGACGCGGGTGTCAACAAGGCGACTGCGAAACTGTTCCCCGTCGCCAACACGCCGCGGAAGATCCTGAAGCTCGGCGAGCCCGGCCTGAAGAAATACATCGCCACGATCGGGCTGTACAACGCCAAGGCGAAGAATGTCATCGCGATGTGCCGCATGCTGATAGATGAACATGGCGGCGAAGTGCCGCGCGCCCGCGATGAGCTGGAGGCTTTGCCGGGCGTGGGCCGCAAGACCGCCAACGTGATCCTCAACACCGTGTTCGGCCAGCCGACGATAGCGGTGGACACGCACATCTTCCGCGTCTGCAACCGAACGGGACTTGCACCCGGCAAAACCGTGCGCGCAGTGGAAGACAAGTTGCTGCGCGTCGTGCCGGAGGAATTCAGGCTCGGTGCGCACCACTGGCTGATCCTGCACGGCCGCTACATCTGCGTGGCGCGCAAGCCGAAATGTCCGCAATGTCCGATCCGCGACCTGTGCGCCTACAGGCACAAGACCACGCCGGCCGAGTTCGAGGCGGGCAGGCGCTGACGCGCTGGTAAACTCGCCCGATGGAGAACATGCCGATCGGCGTCACGGAAAACCAGACCGCCATGCGCATGGCCGCGCGCTTCCGCGGCTTCCTGCCCGTGGTGGTGGACGTGGAGACCGGCGGTTTCGATCCCGAGCGGGACGCGCTGCTGGAGATCGCGGTCGTGTGCATCCGCATGGAGGCCGACGGCCTGGTGCACCCGGAACCCTACGTGTCCACGCACGTGCAGGTGTTTCCCGGCGCCAATATCGAACCGAAGTCGCTGGAGATCACCGGCATCGATCCGGATCATCCGTTCCGCGCCGCATTGCCCGAGCGCGAGGCGCTGGAGCACGTGTTCAAGCCGGTGCGCGCCGCGATGAAGGCGACGAACTGCCAGCGCGCGGTGCTGGTGGGCCACAACGCCGCGTTCGATCTTTCGTTTCTCAACGCGGCGGTGCGCCGCAGCGGGCACAAGCGCAACCCCTTCCATCCATTCTCCTGTTTCGACACGGTGACGCTCGCGGGGCTCGCCTATGGGCAGACCGTGCTCTCGCGCGCGGTGCAGGCGGCGGGTTTCGAATGGAACCCGGCCGAAGCGCATTCGGCGGTGTACGACGCCGAACGCACCGCGCAATTGTTCTGCACGATCGTCAATCGCTGGAAATATCTGGAGGATTGCGAGCGGGAAAGAATCGGAGTGTCTTGAAGGCGGCTTGTAGCGCCGTTCGTCTCGAGCGTGGGCCCCGGCTTGAACAATACGGGCCGGAGTCGTCCGGATCTTGCCGAAGGGCTCAACGCGAACGGTCGTATCGGAAGCTCGATATTTCAGCCGATCGCGATCTTCACCAGACGCACCAGCACCCACGCCACCAGCGCGCTGATCGGCAGCGTCAGGATCCACGACCATACCATGCGCTCCACCACCGTCCAGCGCACCGCGTTGAAACGTTTGGCCGCGCCGACACCCATGATCGCGGCCGAAACGTTGTGCGTGGTCGAAACCGGAATGCCGAATATCGAAGCGGTGATGATCACCGCGGCGGAAGAAGTTTCCGCGGCGAAGCCGTTGATCGGATGCAGCTTCACCATCTTGTGGCCGAGCGTCTTGATGATGCGCCAGCCGCCGCCTGCGGTGCCGGCTGCCATCACCAGCGCGCACAGCACTTTCACCCACACCGGAATCGGAAACGATTCGGCGGTACCAGGTATGCGCAGGAACGACAGCCACGGCGGCAACGCATCCAGCCGATGCGCCGAGGTGGCGCCGGCCAGCGCCAACGCGATGATGCCCATGGTCTTCTGCGCGTCGTTCATGCCGTGCGATATGCCCATCGCCGCGGCGGAAACCAATTGCGCTTTGCCGAAGAATGCGTTGACGAACGGTGTGCGCCCCAGCCGGCGCAGCCAGCCGCGTTGATTGGCGAACCAGCCGAACAACGCGAACAGTGCACCCATCACCAGGATGCCGAGTACGAAACCCGCGACGGGCGAAGTCACCATCGGCACGACCACTTTCGGGATGATGCCCTTGCCCTGCCACCAGTGTTCGCCGCCCTGGCTCCAGATGATCGAGTGGAAATTGCCGTCGGTCGCGGCGATGGCCGCGCCACACAATCCGCCGATCAATGCGTGCGAAGACGAGGACGGAAGGCCGAGCCACCAGGTGATCAGGTTCCAGATCGTCGCGCCCAGCAGGGCGCAGATCAGCAGTTCCGCGCCGACGTTGACGACACCGGCATCGATCAGGCCGGCAGCGATGGTTTTCGCAACCGCGGTGCCGATCAGCGCGCCGATCAGGTTGGTCACCGCAGCCAGCAGCACGGCCTTGCCGGGTGTCAGCACCTTCGTCGCCACCACGGTGGCGATGGAATTGGCGGTGTCGTGGAAACCGTTGATGTAAGTGAACACCAACGCGATCACGATCGTTGCGACGAGCAGGCCGAGGGTCATTGCGGGGCTCGGGCCTCGGGACTCGGGACTCGCCCGGCTCGCACTGAATCGGCATTGTTCCGCAGCCATCTTGATTGGCT
>DASXWZ010000226.1:0-3854 GCA_036503375.1 Rhodanobacteraceae bacterium
GCGTTCGGCGGATTCGAATGCGCCCAGGATGCGGCGACGAATCGCCAGCGCATCGTCCATCGTCTTCAGTCCCGGCGCCCATTGCGCCCAGTCGTCGTGACCGAACCACGCGTGCGTCGAACCGGTGGAGACAATCAGATAGTCGCAATCGAGGGCGCCGTGCGCCAGCGACACGCGTCGCGCCACGATGTCAATGCCGCGCACCTCATCCATCAATACCGTGACGTTGCGCTGGCGGCGCAGGATGTGCCGCAGCGGCGCGGCGATGTCCGGACCGCTCAGGCCCGCCGTCGCGACCTGGTACAGCAGCGGCTGGAACAGGTGATGGTTGCTGCGGTCGACCAGCGTGATGCGCACCGGTGCGCGACGCAGCGCGCGCGTGGCCCACAGCCCGCCGAAGCCGCCGCCCAGAATCACCACATGCGGGGTTGATTGCGCGGACTTCATCGGCATTCTTTGCGGGTTGCGCGCGAAGACCTCTTCGGAAGTAAAGCCCTCCCCCTCAAGGGGAGGGTTGGTTGCAGATGGTGTTGTAAGCACTCACGTGAGCATTCCACCATCCCCTCCCGGCCTCCCCCTTGAGGGGGAGGAGAAGAGCTACTTCAATATCGCCGTCAACTTGTCGAGCTGAGCGCGATAACCATCCAGTACCTTCGCGGTCACCGCGGCGTACTTGTTGGCCTCGTCCCAGCGACGCGCTTCCAGCGCTTCGCGCACGCCGGGCACGGTCTTGACGTCGTACCCGGTCAACATGCCCGGTGCATAGATCATGTGCTTGAACCACTCGCGTCCGGGCAAGCCGTTCGGGTCCGCCAGGCGCTGCTCCATGCCCGCCATCAGCCCGTTGATCTGTTGCAACTGTGCGGCTGGGATTTGCAATCCATTCGCGGCGCGGGCGTTGTATGCGTTCTCGTAGGCCTGCACGCTCGCCTTCAGTTTCTTCGCGGAATCATCGAGCGGCTTCAAGTCGATCTTCGGCATGTCCGAATCGCGCGCCGGCGGGCCAACCGGACGTGTCGGATCGGAATCCAGTTCGTACGCATGCATTGCCAACAATTTGTGCTGCTTGTCCGTGGCCTTCTTCGTGTCATCCACGAGCTTGTGCAACTCGCCAACGTAGCGATCCAGCGTGTCGGAGAAATCGCCAAAGCGCATCGGCACCACTTCCGCATCGGCGGTGCGCATTACGACGCGCCCCGCGACCTGCGCCAGCGCGACTTCGTACTTGAAGCCCGGATCGCCGAAACGATCGAAATGATCGAACGAGTCGTAGCGCGAGTGATAGATGCCGTTGTCGTCGTCCTCGCCGCCGAAGCCGAGATCGAGTGAAGCGATCCCCAGATGTTCCAGGAACGCGCTGTAGTCCGAACCCGACCCCAGCGCGTCGATCGGCACGTCACCACCCTTTTCGGCGATCTTCGCCATCGCCCTGGTTTCGGCCTCGGCGTTCTTGTCGATGGCGGCGACCAGCAGGTGCGCGCGCATGCGCGTCTGCACGCTGACGTTCTTCTCCGGATCGTTCACGTCGGCCGCAGCTTGGTTGACGAGATGCTGCAGCGAATGGCTGCCGCCCGCGCCAAGGAAACCGCGCGAGTTGGTGTCGGAGTTGAGATAGAGCACGGCTTTCTGCTGCAACTCCTTCGCGTGCGTCTCGGCCCATTCGGTGGAACCGAGCAGGCCCGGTTCCTCGCCATCCCAGCTCGCGTAGACGATGGTGCGCCTGGGTTTCCAGCCCTGTTTGTACAAGCCACCCAGCGCCTTGGCCTCGCCCATCTCGGCGATCATGCCGGCCAGCGGATCCCATGCGCCGAATACCCAGCCGTCGTGATGATTGCCGCGCACGATCCATTCGTCCGGCGCAGTCGAACCTTTCAGTGTGGCGATCACGTCGTACACCGGTTTGCGCGTCCAATCGGATTTCACCAGCAGATGCACTTTCGCCGGACCTGCGCCGATGTGATACGTGATCGGCAGCGCACCGCGCCAATTTTCCGGTGCGACCTGCCCGCCGAGCGCCTTCAACAACGGCGTGGCGTCCGCATAGGAGATCGGCAACACCGGGATCTTCAATACGGTTTTCGCGTCCTTGATCGCCAATGGCTTGGCATCAGGAGTTGAACCAAATCCGGGCGTAGTCGGATCGCCGGGATACAACTGCATCTTGGCGACCGAACCGCGCTGCACGCCCTCGGACGGCCGCCAGCCGCCTTGCGGATAACTGTCGCCTTGGAAATAACCATCATCGCGCGGATCGGAATAGATCAGGCAACCGACCGCGCCGTGCTGGTACGCCAGCTCCGGTTTCAATCCGCGCCAGCCGCCGCCATAGCGCACGATCACGATCTTGCCCTTGACGTCCACGCCGCGGCGCGCCAGCTCCTTGTAGTCGTCCGGCATGCCGTAGTTGACGTACACCAGCGGCGCGGTGACGTCACCGTCGGCGCCGTACACGTTGTACGGCGGCAGCGCGCCGGGCAGATCGGAAGTGCGGTCGCCCTTGACGGGCGGCTCGTGCAGCGCCGCCTTGAATTGTGTCGGCGCGACCAGTTCGACCGCCTCTTCTTTGGGCGTCGGATACAGCACGTCGAAGGTTTCGATGTGCGCGTCCCAGCCCCATTCCTTGAACTTCGCCAGCATGAACTCCGCATTGGCCTTGTCGTGCGGCGCACCGACCTGGTTCGGTCCGCCCGCCATCTGCTTCAGCCAGTCGCGCATTTCGGACGCGCTCAGTTGTGCGTCGAATTTCTTCTCGAGGGCCTGCTGCTGCTTCGATCCGTCCGCAGTGAAGCCCAGCAGGGTCGTGTCGGATGCAGCGGCGGGCAGCACCGCGCCGGCAGCGGTGGCAAGCAGCGCGCAAAGCGCAGCGACGAGCGGCCGAGGGGTTGCGGCTTTCATGCGGATCTCCTCGAGTCAAAAGGAGAGATTTGGAACCTCGCCGCCGCGCGCGTCAAGTGGCAGCGGTCACGACGCACTGTGGCGTGCGAACCCGTCCGCTTCGATCACGCGCCGGCAAAGCTCGCCGCGTGCACCGGCGGCAGGCGCGCGTCCAGCATGTGCCAGTGATCGCCCTGGTCTTCGGTGACCCAGAATCCGCCCGTCGTCGAACCGAATGCGAGGCGGTCGCCGCTCGCGTCGATCGCCAATGCATGGCGCAAGGTCAAATCGTAGGCATCGCGCTGCGGCAGGTTGTCGCGCAGCACTTCGAAACTGTTGCCGCCGTCGCGGGTGCGTGCGACGACCACTCTTCCGTCCACCGGAATACGACGCACATCCTTGGTCGCCGGCACGAACCACGCGGTGTCCGCATCGCGAGGATGCACTGCCACCGCAAAACCGAACACGGACGGCGACACGTTGGTGATCTCGCGCCAGTCGCCGCCGTCGTTGCGGAACACGCCGTTGTGGTGCTGTGCCCAGAACCTTTGCGGATTCCCGCGGCATTGCACCAGGCGATGCACGTCCTGCGCGTTGGGATCGTACGCGCGCTCGGGCGGCATGTATTCGGCGCGCATGCCATTCGCGCACTGCGTCCAGGTGGCGCCGTCGTCGTCGCTGGCCCAGACCCCGCCGGTGGAAACGCCGATGCGGATCCTGCGGGCATCCACCGGATCGACGCAGATCGAATGGATACCGGGCTGGTCGTAACCGCCTCCGAACCAGCCGCGGCGTTCCGGCAGGTCCCAGAGGCCGCGCATCAACCGCCAACTGGCGCCGCGATCTTCCGAGCGGAACAGGCCGCCCGGGATCGTGCCGGCCCACAACCTTCCCGGCTGATCCGCACCGCCGGGTTCGAGCGACCAGATCAGGCGCAGCGCCGCAGCTTGCGGCGGCTTGCCGTCGCCGGTGACCACTTC
>DASXWZ010000227.1:0-6484 GCA_036503375.1 Rhodanobacteraceae bacterium
ATTCGACCCGCTTCGGCGTCGACGAGACCACCGGCGTCGCCAGCGTGTCGACCGACCTCGGCGCGGGAGTGCCCTCGGCGCCCAGCCTGCACGCCGGCGCGCCCGACCAGAACAACTCGCACACGATCACCGCCTGCACGCAGACTTCGACCGGGGCTATCATCTGCCAGAAAGTCACGTCTTTGCTCTCGGTGACGAGCGGCGAGATTTCCTGGCGGCAACCGCTGGATCAATGAGGACGATGACCGTGAGCGAACGCTGGAAACGCGGCTTCACCCTGATCGAGCTGATGATCGTGGTGCTGGTGATGGGCATCCTGGCCGCGATCGCCATACCGGCCTACCAGAATTACATCACCCGTGCGACGCGCACCAAGGCGACGCGCGCGCTGCTGGACCTGGCCGGACGCGAGGAGCGTTATTTCTACACCAACAACAGGTACGCCGCGACTTTGGGATCGGTAGGGATAACAACTCCTTATTGCGTGGATCAGTGCACCGATTCCCGCTACTACACGATCGGCATTCCTTCGGCATCCAGCACGGACTACACGCTCGATGCGGTACCGGGTGGTACGCAGTTCACGCAAGACAAGGCCTGCGGCACACTGACACTCAATCGTGCCGGCGTGAAGACGCCCAGCGATCCAAGCCTGCGTTGCTGGGGGAACTGAGCGTGAGCACGCGAGCCTTCTCGCCGCTGACGCATTGCGCCATGACCGGTGCGCTCGCGCTGTACGCGTGCGGCATGCCGGCGCACGCCGGCGAGTATTACAAGTGGAAGGATTCGCAGGGCATCGTGCACGTCAGCCGGACGCCGCCCGTCGGCCGCGGTGCGAAGATCGTGTCTATCGATGAGACCGCGCCTGTCCCGCCGCTGCCAGGTGCGAGTCAAGCGCCGCAGACCGGCCGGAAGGCGGGTCCGCAGGCCGCGTTGCAGAAAACCGATATGGCCGCCGTGGCGACAAATTGCACCATTGCGCGGCAGAACATTGCGCGCTTGCAGCGACACGGCATGGTCGTCGACGACCGCAACAGCACCGACACGTCGCATGCCCTGACCGCCGACGAGCGCGCAAAGGCGCTCGCCGAGGCGCGCGCGCAGGTGGCGCGCTACTGCGTGAAGGCCAAGCCATGAACACCGCCCCAGTTTCCCGCCGGACTCCGATGCCGGCGCACAGCCGCGGCTTCAGCCTGGTCGAGCTGATGATCACCATCATGGTGGTCGCCATCCTGACCGCCATCGCATGGCCGAACTTTCGCGATTTCATGCACCGCAGCGCCGTCACCGCGCAAGCCAATCAGGTGCTGGCGTCGTTGCAGTATGCCCGCAACGAAGCGGTCGGCCGCGGTTACCCGTCGGCGGTGTGCGCCAGTGCCAGCACCGACAAGACGCCGCCGGCTTGCGATGGCGGCAACGCGTTTGCCGGCGGCTGGATGGTCTGGCGCGATTCCAGCCTCACCGGAACACCCGCTTACGCCGCATCCAGCGGAACGGGCGGGGATGAGCTGCTGCGCGTCACCCAGCCGCAGACGGGCGTCAGCATCTTCTCGTTCGGCGGCAGCGGTTCGGCCAATCTGTTCGCGTTCGATCAGCGTGGTGCGCTGATCGACTCGGGCGGCGCGTCCTCCGCGATCGTGGTCTGTGCCAAGAACAAACCGGAAGACAGTGTCGGTGTGAGCACGGAACGTGCGCCGGGCAAGTACGTGCGCATCGACGCTTCGGGCCGCATCACGGTGCAGAACCTGGCCACGACGGACACCTGCAACGCCCCGCCGGGTTGATGCGGAATCGGGGGGCAGTCGACAAAAGCCGGGAATCCCCCGGCTTTTTAATGCAGCACAGTCGCGATTTCGCCCGATCCGCCGTCGTTGGATACGGGCGCCGCAAGCCACGCCTTGCCGAGCCATCGGCGGATTTTTCCGGGCGGCGGCATCGTGACGCGGATTTCATTTCCCCTTTTCCACACTGGATGGAGGGAACGTGCGCCGTAACGGCGCGCGGCGCGGGCAAGGAGCCGTTGCGGTGAACCGGGTTGTGCCATCCTCCATTTTGTCGCTGGTGCTGCTCGCACCGGCGGCGTTGGCGCAAGTTTCGCCGCAGGATCGCGCGTGGCTGGTCGTCGCGCACCAGACCAACCTCGCCGAAGTCGCGGCCGGAAATCTCGCTGCGCAGAGCGGCCATGCCGAATCGGTGCGCAACGCCGGGCGCATGCTGCTGGACGAGCACCGTGCGCTGGATGCGAAGCTGCAACCCGTTGCGAAACAGCTCGGCGTGAAACTGCCGGACTATCCAAACGCCCAGCAGAAGGCCGAGATGCAGCGCTTTCGGCGTGAATCGGGCATGCAGTTCGACCAGACCTGGGCGCATGTCGAAGGCGATGGCCACGTGCTTGCGATCGAATTGGCGGTGAAGGAAACGCTGCACGGTTCCTCGCCGCAAGTGAAACAACTTGCCGCCACGGCATTGCCGGTGCTGAAGAAACATCTGGGCGTGTTGCGGCAGGCGTCGGAGCGGATCGCCGGCAGCGGCTGATTGCGGGGAGTCACGGAGGACGCGATGAAACAACTTGCATCGGCCGTTGCGATCTCTGCCGCGTGCGTGGCGATGATGACCCAGGCGCAGACCGTGCCGCACAAGCCGCAGCCCCACAACCCGAAACCTGCCGGCAACGCGCCCGCGCACAAGGCGGTGAGTGGGGATCTGCTGCAGATGGAACAGGATCCGGCGCAATGGGTGATGCCCGCGAAGAATTACGCCGGCACGCGCTTCAGCAAACTCGATGAGATCAATGCCGGCAACGTCGCGAACATGACGGTCGCCTGGACGTTCTCCACGGGCGTGCTGCGCGGGCACGAGGCTGCACCGCTGGTGATCGGCGACACCATGTACGTGATCACGCCCTGGCCCAACATCGTCTATGCGCTCGACCTCGCGAAGGACGGCGCGATCAAATGGGTGTTCAAACCGCATCCGGAACCCGCGGCGCAAGGCGTCGCGTGTTGCGACGTGATCAATCGTGGCGTGGGCTATTCGGACGGCAAGATTTTCTTCAACACGCTCGACGACCACACCATCGCGCTGGATGCCGACACCGGCAAGCAGGTGTGGAACACCAAAGTCGGCGAGATCAATCACGGCGAAACCATGACGATGGCGCCGCTGGTGGTGAAGAACCACGTGCTGGTCGGCGTCAGCGGTGGCGAACTGGGCGTGCGCGGCTGGCTGAAATCGCTCGACACGGGCGACGGGCACGTGCAATGGACTGCATACTCGACCGGACCGGACAAGGACGTGCTGATCGGCGCGGATTTCAATCCGCCGTATCCCGAAGACAAGGGGCCGAACCTCGGCGCGACCAGTTGGCCGAACAAGGCTGCGTGGATGATCGGCGGTGGGCCGGTATGGGGCTGGATCACCTACGATCCCAAACTCGATCTGATCTACTACGGCACCGGCAATCCGGGCCCGTGGAATGCGTATCAGCGTCCGGGCCTGAATTTCTGGACCTGCACGCTGTTCGCGCGCGATCCCGACACCGGCATGGCGAAGTGGGCGGTGCAGTGGAACCCGCACGACACGCATGACTACGACGGCGTCAACGAGAACGTGCTGTTCGATGCGACGGTCAACGGACAACAACGGCAATTGCTGGCGCACCCGGATCGCAACGGCTTCATGTACGTCCAGGATCGCGTCACCGGCAAGATCCTTTCGGCCAACAAATTCTTCCCCGGCGCCAACACCATCGAGAAGATCAACCTGGAAACCGGTGCGCCGGTGGTGAATCCGGCCGAGGTGCCGCAGCTCGACAAGACGGTGACGAACATTTGCCCGGCATCCACCGGCGGCAAGGACTGGCAGCCGAGCGCGTATTCGCCGGCGACCGGTCTGCTCTACATTCCGCACAACAATGTGTGCCAGGACGAGGAAGTTTCCAAGGTCGGCTACATCGAAGGCACGCCTTACGTCGGCGCGAAAGTGGCGATGAAAGCCGGGCCGGGCGGCTATCGCGGGGCGTTCACCGCCTACGATCCGGTGCACGCGCGCATCGTGTGGTCGGATCACGAGAACTTCCCGGTGTGGAGCGGCGCGCTGGTGACGGCGGGCGGCATCGCCTTCTACGGCACGATGGATCGCTGGTTCAAGGCGGTCGACGCCAAAACCGGCAAGCTCTTGTGGAAGTTCCACGTCGGCTCCGGCATCAACGGACAGCCGATCGCGTTCCGTGGACCGGATGGCCGCGAGTACGTCGCCGTGCTCGCCGGAGTGGGCGGCTGGTCGGGCGCGGTGGTGGCGGGTGATCTCGACCCGCGCAATCCCTACGGTGCGTTGGGGTTCGTCGGCGCGACGCAGGATCTGCCGGATTACACGGCGAAAGGCGGCACCTTGTACGTGTTTGCGCTGCCGAAGGCGGGAGGATCGCCGTGATGGGTGCAACTTTTCGGAACGCAGTCGTGTGCGCGTCGTTCTTCGCACCCGCGCTCGCCTCCGCCCAACACACCCAATATCCCGGCGCCGCGCCGGCGTCATCGAACGAGCCATTGCGCGTGTGCGCCGACCCCAACAACCTGCCGTTCTCCAATCGCGCGGGCGAGGGTTTCGAGAACAAGCTGGCGCAGACGGTCGCACGGTCGATGGGCAAGACCGTCGAATACACCTGGGAGCCGCAGCGCAAGCAATTCCTGCGGGACACGCTGGACGCGGACAAGTGCGATGTGGTGATGTCGCTGCCGACCATCGATCGCGAGGAACTGACCACGCAGCCGTATTACCGCTCGGCCTATGCCCTGGTGTATCGCGCGAACGCGCCGTATCGACTGACGTCGCTGGACGATCCGCGCCTGCGCAATTTGAAGATTGGCGTGCACTCGCTGGGCGACGATTGGGTCGATCTGCCCGGCGGGGCGACGCTGGCGCAACGCGGCATCGTCGACAATGTGCACATCTACAAGATGGATGCCGACGAAGGCCGGGCCAATCCCGCCGCCGACCTGATGGACGCAGTGACGAAGGGCGAGGTGGACGTGGCCATCGTGTGGGGTCCGCGTGCCGGCTATTTCGCTACGCGCGAGCCGGTGAAACTGGAAGTGGTGCCGCTGACCGACACGCACACGATCCTGCCGTTCCAGTTTTCGATTTCGATGGCGGTGCGTCACGGCAATGAAGCCTTGCGCGACAAGCTGGACGCGATTCTGCGCGACAAGCGCGATGCAATCCACGCGTTGCTGAAACAATACGGTGTGCCGCAACTGGACATGCAGAACACGCCGGCGTCGTCCATGGAGACTGTCACGCAACGCTGAGCGCGTCGTTGCCACGGAGGGCACGATGAAGAAGACATTGATCGCCATCCTGTTTGCAGCGAGCGTCGTGCTTTGCGCGCGCGCATTCGCCCAGGCCGCGGTGCCGCGCGTGGACGTGAAAGGCACGCAGCAACTGCAGCGCGTGTCGGTGTCGGGGCTGCATATCGGCCCGGCGACGCACGTCGAGAATCCGTACGCGGACGATCCGAATGCGCTGGTCGAAGGCAAGCGTCTGTTCCAGAGCTTGAATTGCTCGGGCTGCCACGCGCCCGGCGGTGGCGGCGGCATGGGGCCCGCATTGTCGGACAACGTGTGGATCTATGGCAGCGATCCGGGCCAGATCTATCTCACCATCCAGCAAGGGCGTCCGAATGGCATGCCTGCGTGGGGCAATGCGTTGCCGCCGCAGGCGATCTGGGCGCTGGTGGCTTACGTCAGAAGTCTTTCCAACCCGAGTCCGGAATTCGAGCCGCAGACCAAACTGTGCGCAACGCCCGCACCCGGTCCGGGCAACACACCGCATCCGGCGGCCAACAAGCAACCACCGCCGTTGCCGAAACATCCCAGGCAGCCACCGCAACCGCCCAAGCCCGGCCGGCCTTCGACGACAGGTGGCCGTTGATGCGGCGCGGATTCGCCTTCGCGTTCGCATCCGCGCCATGCATTGCATGCGCGGGGACGCCGATGACGTACATGGTTTCGCACGGGCCGGCGGCCAACCCGATCACCGCCTTGGGTTGGGGGTTGCTGGGGCTGTCTATTTTCGTCGCGGCATTCATCAGTTTGTCGGTGCTGATCGGCATCTGGTGGAAGCGCGATCGCGGCGATTACGACGAAGTGGGCTGGCCGGTGCTGTCGCGCGGGCGCAACGGCATGCCTTGGCTCACCATCGGCGTACCGGTGTCGGTGGTGTTGTTGCTGCTTTCGGCGATATGGACGTTCTTCGTGCTGGGCGCGACGGCAGCGCCGTCGAAGCCGCCGCAAATCACGTTGCTGATCACCGGACACCAGTGGTGGTGGGAAGTCCGCTACGAACGCGAAGGTGCGCCGCAGCTGACCTTCGACACCGCCAACGAAATCCATATTCCAGTCGGCGTGCCGGTGCGGCTGCGCCTGATGAGCGCGGACGTGATCCACTCGTTCTGGATTCCGCAGTTGGCGGGCAAGCGCGACGTGGT
>DASXWZ010000228.1:0-3753 GCA_036503375.1 Rhodanobacteraceae bacterium
CAGCCACGGGCGCAGCGCGCCGGCGAAGCGGTAGAACACCGGCGGCGAGGAAAGTTTGTGCAACCAGAGCGGAATGATTTTCACGATTCGACCGCGATGCGCAGTGCGGCGGCGCAAGCCAGGGGAGCCAACACCAGCGCCAGCACCAGCGCGGCGGCCAGCCACAACAACGGCGCGGAATGCGGCAGTCCCGATTGCGCAGCGGCGACCGCGCCGGCAGCGAAGATCACCACCGGCACCGCCAGCGGCAACAACATCAATGCGAGGAGTATAGCCGAGCGGCGCGTTCCGGCCGTCAACGCGGCCAGCACCGCGCCCAGCAACGCCAGCAGGGGCGTCGCCAGCAGCAGCGCAGCCAGCAGAACGGGCAGGACATCCAGCGGCAGGTGCAGCAGCAACGCCAACAGCGGTGCGACCACGATCAGCGGCAGCGTGGTGGTGAGCCAGTAGCCCGCGATGCGGGCCAGCGCCAGCAGCGCCAGTGGTTGCGGCGCCAGCAGCATCTGTTCCAGCGAGCCGTCCTCTAGATCGCCGCGAAACATCGATTCCAGCGTCGGCAGCATCGCCAGCAGCACCGTCACCAGCAGCACACCGCCGCTGACGCGCGAGAGCAGCGCGGCTTCGGGCCCGAGCGCGAAGGGAAACAGCGTGGTCACGATGATCGCGTACAGCACCGGGAACATCGCGTCGTTGCGCCGCCGCCACGCCAGCAGCAGTTCGCGACGCAGCAGCGCGCGTGTGGCGGACAGCGCCCCCGGTGTGCGCGCGGTTTCGATTCGAGCTTGCGCGATGGCGGCCACGCTCAAGCAACCAGTTCCAGCCGCACGTGCCGAGCGTTCGGATCGGCGAAACGCACGGCGCCGTGGCTGGTCAGCAACGCCGCCCCGCCGCGCGCGCAGTGCATCGCCACCAGCGCGTTGACCAATTCGATGCCGTGGCGGTCGAGATTGGCATAAGGCTCGTCCAGCAGCCAAAGCTCGCCCGGCAACAGCGCCAGCCGCGCCAGCCCCGCGCGTTTCTTCTGGCCCGCGGAAAGCAGGCGCAGCGGCGTGTGCGCATAGGCCGAAAGATCGACGCGCGTCAGCGCGGATTCGATGGACTCGCCGGCACGCGTTCCATACAGGCCGGAAAGAAAGGCGAGGTTTTCGCAAGGCGAGAGATCATTCTTTATGCCGGGATGGTGACCGAGGAACACCATCCGCCCCGCAATCGCGTCACGCGAGATCGCTTGCCCGTCGAAACTGATATCTCCCACGCTCGCCGGCAACATCCCGGCCAGGACGCGCAGCAGCGTGGTCTTGCCCGAACCGTTGTCGCCTTCCACCAGCAGCGTTTCGCCGCGATCGAGCACGAAATCCAGCGGCCCGAACACCGGCTCGTCGTTGCGCGAGAAGGCAAGGCCTCGCACGTGCAGGAGCGGATCGGGGTTTTGTAGAGGTTCGGACATGGCACTGGCGAATCGAACCGCGCATTGTCCCACGCGCGCGTCCGGCTGCAAGCCTCAATCCAGTTCACGCAACTCCGCAATGCCAAGGCCCACGCCGCGTACCAGCGCAGCCTGTCCGAAGTGCCGTGCCAGCGCATCCAGTGCGTCGAAACCCAGGCCGGTGACGAACAGGCTGGGTTCGCGCCATTTTTTACCCACACCCGTTCCCGCGCGGCAACGCGCGCTCGATGCGCTCAGCGCATCGAGCAGTTCGCGCTGGCGCGCGCGATTGATTTCGCGCGACTCCCTCCGCGCGTTCGGATTCCACGCGGTAATGAAACCCCAGGGTTCCTTTTCGTTGCGGAGAAATCCGCGCAGCGCAGGCGAAAGCGGTGCGCCGATGTGGATGACGGCGTAACCACCCTGCCGTAGCCGCACGCGATATTCGGTCTCCAGCCACGCCCGCTGCAGCGATTCCGATATCGGCATCGCCTAATTCAACGGCGGGAGCGGAGGCAGTTCCGCACGCGCGCGTGCCGCGGCGGCATCGAAATCGATTTCCGCGATGTCCGCATGCTCGGCAAGCAGCGATTCCAGCAATGCATCCTGTTCGCGGCCGCGTTGTAGGCAGTACGAATAGGGCAGGTGCGTAAAGCTGACCATGCGATAGCGCGACATGAAGTGCGACGGCGCACGCTCGGTCAACGCGGCGGCGAGTTCGCGCTTGGCGAGATAGTGCGGATCGGCCACGCCATCGCGCATCTCGATGTAGTTTTCCAGCGCCATCGCCGCGATGGCATCCGCATTCGGCTTGCGTGTTGTCTGAAATTGCGCGAATACCGCGCCCGGATCATCCGGTTGCGCTTGCAGCAGATCCGCCAATTCCACGGCGTCCTCGAAACCCGCGTTCATGCCCTGGCCGTGGAACGGCACGATCGCGTGCGCGGCATCGCCCAGCAGCAGCGCCCTGCCGTCCAGGTGCCAGCGATGGAGATAGAGCGTTGCGAGCTGACCGACCGGATGCGCGTTCCAGTCGGCGTCGAAGGTCGGCATCAGTTCCAATGCATCCGGAAACTCCTGTGCAAAGAATCCGCGCGCGGCTTTTGCATCGGGCAATGTCGCGAAGCTCGGGTGCGGGCCATCGTTGGGAAGGAACAGCGTGACGGTGAAGCTGCCCTGCGCATTGGGAAGCGCGATGCACATGTAATGCCCGCGCGGCCAGATGTGCAGGGCATTCGGCTCGATCGCAAATGGAGTGCTGCCGGAAACCGGCGGAATCTCCAGCTCCTTGTAACCGTGTCCCAGCGGTTCTACGCGCTCGCCAAGGTTGGTTTCCTCCGCCATGCTCTCGCGCAGTGCAGAGCCGGCCCCGTCCGCGCCGATCAGGATTCCTGCCCGAAATCCCGAGGGCAAGCCATTGCTGATGTCATCGGCGATGATTCCATTCGTCGGATCGATTTCATCGGCGAAGTTGGCTGCGACCAATTTCTTCCCAAAACGAATCCTTGCCCCGGCGCGTTCTGCCGCATCCATCAGCAGCATATTGAGGTCGCCGCGCGAGACCGACCAGATCACTTCGGAATCGTCGCGACCATAGCGTTGCAGGTTGGGTTCGCCTTGACGCGGATGCACCATGCGGCCGCGCATCATCACGGCCTGTTGCAGCACCGCTTCGGCCAGTCCTGCCTGCTTCAGCGCGTGCAGGCCGCGTTCGGCCAGCGCCAGGTTGATCGAGCGTCCTCCAAGGAATCCGTGTACGCGCGGATCGGGCCGGCGCTCGAAGACCTCGACCTCGAATCCGCGCTGCGCGAGCAAAGCCGCCAGCAACGAGCCGACCAGACCGGCGCCGATAAGGGTGACATGTCGATCTTGCATGCGCGGCGGCCGTACGGAGGAAAGCGCAACTGTCGGCAAACGCGCGCCGTTTTGCAATCCCGCGGCTCAGTTCGGTGCCTTGGCTTTTGCGACCATCGGCCGCGCATCCAGCCAGACCTTGATCTCCGCGATTTCCTCGTCGGTGAAATCCGCGAAACGCGCGCGCGCGACGTGCACCATGGGTGCGTCGCGGTGACCTTTGGCCCAGCGTCCGCGCATTAGGTCAGTGAACTCTGCTGGTGCGTAGATCTTGGCGATCGCGAGATCGGGCAGGCCTTCATCGGGTTTGCCGCCCTGATCGACACCGTGGCACTCGGCACAGATGACGGTGGTGAGATAGCGCCCCTGCTGCGCCATGGTCGCCCGCGGTGCATCGCCCACGCGCGGCGCACGACGGTCGATGCTGTTGGTTACCAGATCGAACTTGCCGATCAGCAGGCCCAGCCGCGTCA
>DASXWZ010000229.1:0-4088 GCA_036503375.1 Rhodanobacteraceae bacterium
GAGATCGCCGCGGTCGGCGCGACCGTGCCATCGTCGAACACGCGATCGGCATCCGCACCGCGCGCACTGTAGCCGGCGAACAAGGTTTGCGTGCCTTCGTGTTCCCAGGTGATCTCGCCGGGGCCGTTGCAGGCGGTCAGGCCCCACACGTCCTCGCCGTAACCGCGGAAGTGCAACGGGTTGGCGATCGCGTAAGCGCGCTGGCCGATCGTCGAGCGCGCGCTGTTCTCGAAATAGTCCATGCCGTGGCGGCGCATGTAGTCGTCCTGGATGCCGCGGAAGTCGATCCAGGCATGGCTGAATTGATGGCCGAACAGCGGCGCGAAACCGACGTGCGGTTGCGAACCCATGAAGCTGCCCCAGGTGCGGTCGTAGGTCGAAGTCCACGCTGCCCAGGCATCCGCTTTGACCGCGTGCGTGGGCGAAGCCAGCGCCAGCACATACAGGATCATCGCCTCGTCGTAGCCGTTCCAGTCGCTGGGGATGAACTTGCCGCCCGGTGTCCAGCCCATGCCGATGCGCGGTGGCCGCACCTGCGCCCATTTCCAGTCGACGCCGCGGTAGAGTTTTTCGGCCAGTTCGCGGATTTCAGTTTCCTGCGGGTCGTCCTGATCGAAATAGGTTTCGTCGAACAGCACGCCGGCCATCAGCATTGTGGTGTCGATGGTCGACACTTCCACCCAGCGCGCGTAGCGGACGCCCTTTTGCATGTCGAGGAAGTGATAGAAAAAGCCGTGGTATCCGGCCATGCCGTCTTCGGCCGGGCCCTGCGGCGCACCGGCAAAGAAGCGCAATGTGGTCAACACCCGCTGCTTCGCCTGCTCACGCGTGATCCAGCCGCGCTCCACGCCGATTGGATAGGCGGTCAAGGCGAAACCCGTGGCCGCGATACTGGAAAACGGCTCCTTGCCCAGCGGCCAGTGATCCGGCACCAGTCCGTTCTGCGGATTGGCCGTCTGCCAGAAATATTCGAAGGTGCGATGCTCCAGGTCGTCCAAATCGAGCGGCGGCGTCGACGGCATCGCCTCCGCGGCGCCCTGCTGGACCGCCTGCGACGCATCCGTTTGCGGTGCCGCGCCCAGCGGTGGCGCGAGCGACAGGCCCGACGCGAGCGTCAACAGCAGGAAAACGGAAACAAAACGCGCTCGCAGCAAACGGTGCATCAGAATCCCCCGTCGAGTGGCGCGTCGGACCGCGACGGCCGTGAACCTTTCGGAGCCGGAACGGCACCTACTCCGTGGCCGGCTTTGCCGCGCGCCGCGCCGCGTCGCTTGCTGCAGCGGGACCCCGAGGAGGAATGGTCATGCAACTCCGTGCATGCGGTACGGGCGCCGCCCGGCGCCTTGCGCTGCTCGCGTTCGCCGGCGTCGCTTTTGCCGGCTCCGCCGCCGCGGCATCCGGCGCCCTGGACCCATCCTTCGGTCAGGGCGGCCGGGTGCTGACAGATTTCGACAACAGCACCGACATCGCGAACGCCGTCGCGCTGCAGCCCGACGGAAAGCTCATCGTGGTCGGCACCACTTACACCAACAATGATTTCTCCGGCGAGGACTTCGCGCTCGCACGCTACAACCCGGACGGTTCGGTCGACGCGAGCTTCGGCAACAATGGCCGCGTGACAACCGATTTTCCAGGACTCGCCGCCGAAATCTCCGCGGTGCTGGTGCAGCCGGATGGAAAGATCCTGGTCGCGGGCGGCGCATTCCCGCTGTTCACCTTCCTCGGCAATTTCGAACTCGCACGCTACAACCCAGACGGCTCGCTCGACGCGAGCTTCGGTTCCGGCGGCATCGTCACGACGCATTTCCCGCAGGGCAGCTACGCGTTCGCGCTGGCATTGCAACCGGACGGACGCATCGTCGCGGCCGGCACCGACTACGTGGATTTCTCCAGCGAAGCCTCGTCGAATACCGATTTCGCGCTGGCGCGCTACAACATCGACGGTTCGCCCGACATCGGCTTCGGCAACGGCGGCCAGGTCCTCACCGATTTCAGGGGATTGAACGACGACGCATTTGCCGTGCTGTTGCAACCCGATGGCCGCATCGTCGCGGTCGGCTCCGCCCGCAGCAATCTGACCGACTACGACTTCGCGGCGGCGCGCTATCTCGTCGACGGCAGACTCGACGATTCTTTCGGCAGCGGTGGCAGGGTGCGCAATGATTTCGGCGACAACGGATTCGACCGCGCACACTCTGCGGTGCTGCAGCCCGACGGCCGCATCGTGGCGGCAGGTTTCGCGATCACGCTGGACGGCGCCACGCAGAACTTCGCGGCCGTGCGCTGGCTCGCCAACGGTGCGCTCGACCGCAGCTTCAATCGCAGCGGGCTGCGGCAGGTGAGCTTCGGCAGTTGCTGCCAGGCGGCCAACGGCGTGCTGCTGCAGGGCGACGGCAAGATCGTCCTGGTTGGTTACCCCAACAGCGAATCGTCGGATTCCGACTTCACGCTTGCGCGCTTGAACCCGAACGGTGCGCTGGATGCCACATTCGGCCGTGGCGGCCGCGTGCGCACTTCCTTCGGCGATCTCAACGGCGGCGCGAACGGCGCCGTGTTGCAGCCCGACGGCAACATCGTGGCCGTCGGCTTCCAGGCTTTTTTTCCGACGCCCAAAGGGGTGCAGTTCGCGCTGGCGCGTTATCTCGGAAACTAGTCGGGGCGGGGCGCGGCGGATCATTGCGCCGCACCCTCTGCCGATGATGGTGGAAGCTTGCCTGGTGCCGGCCGGCGACCGCGATCCACCCAGTCAACCAGCTCGTCGAATGCGGTGTCGATCTGCCGAGGCGTGAATACGCAGTGGCCTTCGCGGTTGACGTACTGCTGCACGAAGTGATCGGAAAACCCGGCGCGCTGCACCAGCAATGCATAATCGAACACGCCGCCGGCCGGCACCAGCGGATCGGCGGTGTCGTGCAATTCCAGCATCGGCATCAACAGCCGGCCGCTCGGCGTGTACCAGCGCGAAAGCCACGCCGCCGCGCGCGCATCGGCTCTGTAACGATGCACGCCGTCGTTCAAGGCGTAGTCGTCACCGGAACCGACGTAGATGAGATTCGCATTGTCGAAGGGATTGCCGTGCAGGCGATGTTGCAAGCCGAGGGTGTCGTCGCCCGCGTCGGCGATGATCGCGGCGAGATTCTTTTCATCGGCCGCGCCGTACCACCGCAGCAACGCCTGCGTCGCTTTCGGGTTGGAATCCAGCGCCGCCTGTATTTTCGCCACGGTCTTGTCGTCGGCGCGGTAGTCGCCCGGCACCGGCACCAGCGGCCCGAGCAGACCGGGGAAGTAGTAATCGAACGCCACGCGCAACGCGAAGCCCTGGTTCAGCAGCGCGTCGGACGGCTGCACCGCGCCGCACAGCGACAATGCGCCCGCATATGCCTTCGGTTGCGCCTCGGCGGTGCGCGCGATCAGCGTGCCGCCCATCGACATGCCCATCAGCCACGTCTGCACCGGCCGGCCGTGATGCGCGATGAAATGGCGCCGCAGCCGCTCGGTATCGCGCGCGCCGGCCTCGATCGCCCAACCGCCTTCCGAATAACCGGACTGGAGCACGGCATAGCCGCGCGCCAGCAGCCCGTCGAACATCGGCGACAGCACGTCCTTCGCCGAAAACACCACCGGGCTCTCCGACGTGCCGTGGTAGAACACCACGAGTTGGTGGTTCCAGCGCGCGGGGACGTCGATGCGGTAACTCGCGCCTTGCAGCGTGCCGATTTCCGTCTGTGCGCGCGTCGCAGCGGACGCGCAGATCGCCGCCGCGAAGCAAACCGGCGCAAGGACGAACTTCAGCAAAGCCTTCCCTGCCATCGCGGCACGCACGGGTTTCATGCAGCGGCGGCGCAACAGCGATCGATGAATTGCTGGTGCATCGGCATCGCGTCGACGCAGGACGCGATCACCTTGCGCACGCCGTCCACCAGTTCGCGCAATTTGATTTCGGGCACCAGGTCCACCGCCGGATGCCAGCCCTGCGGCACGACGCGCTGGCCGATCATCACTTCCACCCAACTGGTCAGCGCGAACAGCTCCTCGGCCTGGCGGAAGAAACGGCCGCTGTGGCGGAACAGGTCGATCACGTCGCGGAG
>DASXWZ010000230.1:0-3790 GCA_036503375.1 Rhodanobacteraceae bacterium
GTATTCGAGCAGGGACATCGCCGCCATCACGAAGAGCCGCACGGCTACGACGCGTTGCCGTTCTTCCTGCCACCGCTGGCGTACCTGCTGCTCGCCACGCTGCTGACCTACGTGATGCCGACCAGTTCGGCGTTGCTGCTCGGCGGTTCGATCGCCGCGGGTTATGCCGCATACGGTTTGAGCCATTGGAGCATCCACGCCTACCGCTTCCGGCATCCGCTGGTGCGCACCTGGGCCGCCGCGCACCACATCCACCACAACCATCCCGAACGCAATTTCGGCGTGACCTCGCCACTGTGGGACTTGGTGCTGCGCACGCAATACGTGTCGGCATCCAAACGCCCGCGGTGATGGCGCAGATTCCGCACCCGATCCCCTACCAAGGCAGCAAACGCCGGCTCGCGCCGGTCATCGCGCGGCATTTTCCGCGCGGGATACGCACGTTGTACGAACCCTTCGCCGGTTCAGCGGCGATCACGCTGCATGCGGCGCGGCAAGATCTCGCGCGGCGTTTCGTGATCGGCGACAGCCTGCCCGCGATCGTCGAGCTTTGGCGCGGCATCGTCGAACACCCGGAACAAACCGCGCATCGCTATCGCTCCTTGTGGTCGCAACAGCAAAGCGATCCGGAACACTACCAGCGCGTGCGCGAACGCTGGAACCGCGAACGCGCTCCGGTCGACCTGCTCTACCTGATCTGCCGCTGCGTCAAGAACGCGGTGCGATTCAATGCGCGCGGCGAGTTCACGCAGTCGGCCGACCGCCGCAGGTTCGGCATGCATCCGGATCGCATGCGGGCCGCGATCGAAGGCGCATCCGGATTGTTGCGTGGGCGCATGGAACTGCGCTGCGGCGACTGGCTGCAAACCTGCGCCGACGCCGGGACGCGCGATTTCGTCTATCTCGATCCGCCTTACCTGGGCACCACGATCGGACGCGACAAGCGCTATCACGCCCAGCCCACGCGCGCATCGCTGATCGAGGGCTTGTCGCAGTTGCGCGCGCGCAACGTGCCGTTCGCACTTTCGTACGATGGTGCAACCGGCGGGAAGTGCTACGGGCCGCCGTTGCCGGATCATCTGGGGCTCGCGCATCTGCTGATCGACGCCGGTCGCTCCGCGCAGGCCACGCTGTCCGGCCGCGACGAACGCACGATCGAAAGTCTCTATCTCTGTCGGAATACGGTCACGCGTGTCGACGTTTCCCACACAAGGAACGGGATGAGCGAAGCGCTCGGCGGGCGGCGTGGATCCGTGTCCGCGGTGGGAAAAGCACGGGGGGACATCTGCCGTCGCGCTGACGTATGATGCGGCCGGCTGGCACGAGATCCCGACACAAGGAGAGCATCATGACGCCGCTGGACAAACCGCTGAAGCGCCTGATCAACGTGGACGGCAAGGACTACACGCTGGTGATCGATCCGGAAGGGCTGAAGATCACCGAGAAAGGCCACCGCCGCGGCACGGAGCTGGGCTGGAAAGCCATCCTGAGCGGTGACGCCGGACTGGCCGCGGCATTGCAGGCTTCGACCGAAAATCACTGAGCGGCGGCAGGCCCGTTGTTCTCTTCCCCTTCAAGGGGAAGGCCGGGATAGGGATGGTGTTGGAGGAAAACCATCCCTACCCAACCCTCCCCTTGAAGGGAGGCTTTGTTTTCTGCTTTCGCGGCATGTCGCATTCCAATCTGCGCGGCTGTTCGATGGGTACGCACCACACGGCAAGGAACGTTCGCTTGAATGAAGACGGACTTCGCCGGCCTTGAACTCGGCTACGACATTCCCGCCCTGCCGGGCATGGACGAGGCGCAGATCCAGACGCCCTGCCTGGTCCTCGACCTCGACGCGCTGGAGCGCAACATCCGCAAGATGGGCGAGTACACGAAGGCGCACGGCATGCGCCACCGCAGCCACGGAAAGATGCACAAGTCGGTCGACGTGCAGAGGCTGCAGGAAAAACTCGGCGGCGCGGTCGGCGTCTGCTGCCAGAAGGTTTCCGAAGCCGAGGCCTTCGCGCGCGGCGGCATCAGGGACATTCTCGTTTCGAACGAGGTGCGCGATCCGTTGAAGATCGATCGCCTCGCGCGGCTGCCGAAATACGGAGCGCGGATCACCGTCTGCGTGGATGATCCCGCAAATGTCGCCGAGCTTTCGGCCGCGGCGCAGAGACACGGCACGCCACTGGAATGTCTGGTCGAAATCGACTGCGGTGCGGGTCGCTGCGGTGTTGCCACGGCCGAGGCCGCGGTCGCAATCGCGCAGGCCGTCGCAGCCGCGCCGGCGCTGAAATTCATCGGCATCCAGGCCTATCAAGGCGCGATGCAGCACTTGGAACGCTATGAGGATCGCAAGGCCAAGCTCGACGCCGCCATCGCGCAGGTGAAAGTCGTCGTCGCAGCACTCGAGGCGGTCGGATTGAAACCGGAACTGGTTTCCGGCGGCGGCACCGGTTCGTACCGCTTCGAATCGGATTCCGGCGTGTACAACGAGCTGCAATGCGGCAGCTATGCCTTCATGGATGCAGACTACGGCCGCATCAGGGACAAGGATGGAAACCGCATCGACCGGGGCGAATGGGAGAACGCGCTGTTCGTCCTCACTTCGGTGATGAGCCACGCGAAACCCGATTTGGCCGTATGCGATGCAGGCCTAAAGGCCATGTCGCTCGACAGCGGCCTGCCCATGGTTTACGGCCGCGACGACGTGAAATACCTCAGCGCTTCGGACGAACACGGCGTGATCGAAGACAAGCGCGGCGTGCTGAGCATCGAGGAAAAACTGAAACTCGTCCCAGGCCACTGCGACCCGACCTGCAACCTCCACGACTGGTATGTCGGAGTACGCAACGGCAAGGTCGAAGCGGTGTGGCCGGTGAGCGCACGCGGCAAGGGATATTGAAGCCGCTATTGGCCGGGACGAACGGATTCGCTGGTGGGTCGGTCGCAGCCCCCTAACTTGTCAGCGCCTCCCGGACCTTCCACGCGAGTTCCTCCAATGTGAACGGCTTGGCAATGAAGTTCGTATTCGGGTCGATCGTTCCGTTGTGAATGATGGCGTTGCGGGTGAAGCCGGTAGTGAACAACACCTTGAGCTTCGGGCGCAGCTTGAGTGCCTCATCTGCGAGCTTGCGACCATCCATGTTCGGCATGACGACGTCCGTGAACAGCAACGCCACGTCCTCCCGACTCCGGATGATCGCAAGCGCCGCGTCCCCACCCTCCGTTTCGAGGACCGTGTATCCGAGCTCGCGTAAACCTTGCGCGGTAAGCCGGCGAACACTGGGCTGGTCCTCGACGACGAGTATGGTCTCATCATGGGTTCCAAGCGGCGTTGCCTCCGAGACGATGGCCGGCTCGCGTTCCAGCGGCCCCATGAAGCGCGGAAAGTAAAGCTTGACGGTCGTTCCGTGTTTGTCCTCCGAGTAGATCCGCGCATGCCCTCCGGATTGCTGGAGGAAGCCGTAGACCTGCGCCAGGCCGAGGCCCGTCCCGCGACCGACGCCTTTGGTCGTGAAGAAGGGCTCGAACGCCTTGCTGATCTGCTCGCTCGTCATCCCCACACCGGTATCGGAGACGGCCAGCAGTACGTATTGTCCGGCCGGCACGGCCATGTGCTCTGCCGCATAGTGATCGTCCAGATGGGCGTTCGACGTCTCGATCGTCAGCTTTCCGCCCTCCGGCATGGCGTCGCGCGCGTTCGTCGCCAGGTTGATGAGCGCGTTCTCGAGCTGATTCCAGTCTGCCTTGATGTTCCAGACACCTCCGCCCAGGACCGTTTCCACCCTGACTTGCTCAC
>DASXWZ010000231.1:0-10377 GCA_036503375.1 Rhodanobacteraceae bacterium
CGGCCGGAACCCATGATGTAGAGGATTTTCATTTGCACGTCCGTGTTCTACCCGCTGACTGCTCCAGAGATCAAACCATACCATCGACAATGCCGCCGCAAACATGCTCACGCGCATGTTTGCGGCCGCTTCGGGTCGGCACACACCTGCCATTCAGGCTCGTGACGCCTTTGTCCCTGCCGATCCGGTACGATCATCGACTGCGAAAGCGGGGCGGTGTTCCCGCACCGCCGCACGTCGCGACGCCAACGGAGAGGCGCGCGCCATGCCGGCATGACAAACATGGCCAAGGAAGGAATCATCCATGCCCGCGAAGGAAATCGCCCAAGCCGGACTCGGCGCAGACAGGCCCATTTTCGTGGTCGGCACCGGACGCAGCGGGTCGACGATTTTCTATCGCATCTTTTCGGAACATCCGAACCTCGCATGGCAATCTCCGCTTTGCGATCTTTTCCCCGCAAAGCCCGGTCTGAACCGGATGCTGCTGCGCGCGGGCAGTTGGCCGGCGCTGGGGAATATTCTCAAACGTTATTTGAAGCCGGGTGAGCGTTACAAATACTGGGAGCATTACTCGCCGGGCTTTTCGGATCCCTGCCGGGATTTGCTGCGCACCGACGTGACGGTGTCGAACAAGCGGCGGATACCAACCGCGCTGGCAAGGCTCTCCACCTCCGGCAGGCGCCGGCTGCTGATCAAAATCACCGGATGGCCGCGCATCGGTTTCCTGCAGGAGCTCTTCCCGGACGCGAAATTCATCCATGTCTATCGGGACGGCAGGGCCGTCGCCAATTCCCTGCTCGCGGTGGATTTCTGGCGCGGCTGGCATGGGCCGGCGCAGTGGCGCTGGGGCGAACTCGATCGGCAACAACAGGCAGAATGGGAACGATACGGCAAGTCGTTCGTTGCCCTCGCCGGCATCCAGTGGAAGCTGATGATGTCCGCCATGGACCGCGCCGCAAGGAGCGTTCCTGCGGGGAACTTCATGCAGATCCGCTACGAGGATTTCATCCGGGATCCGGTTTCCAGCTTCAGGAAGGCCGTGGAGTTTTGCGATCTGGCATGGTCTGCGCGTTTCGAGAAGTCGATCACGGGCCATCGACTCGAAACCGCCAACGAGAAATGGAGGAACGACTTGACGCAGGAGCAGCAAGCGATCCTCGAAGCCGTGCTGGAGGAGAGCTTGTGGCGGTACGGGTATTCATCCGACAGCCGATCCCGGATGCGAACTCCGGAAACCGTGCCCATGCGCAGTGTTTCATGAACTTCCGAAACTCAGAATGCCGTCACACTTGCCACCTTTACGGATACGACGCGATCGGTAATAAAGAGGTCCGCAACAGCTTGGGGAAAATCATGAACGCGCGCGCGCGAAATTCCGTGGATGGTCGGTTCATTCTGCGCTGCTGCGCATTCATGCTGTGTACCTTCGCGGCGGCGACCCCCGCGTTGGCATGTCCGAAATTGCTGATGGGCGGCGGCGTTTTCATTCGAAAACAGACCAACGCGGAGCAGGCGACATATTGGGGCCGGACCGTCGGCGTGCAGGGATTCCTGGTGAACGAGGTGATGCGGGACTGGGATACGGATGTCGGCACCGATGCAGACAGCAACCTGTGGAAACTGGTACGCCAGTTCCAGTCGATCTATTCGGACCACGGCGTCACCGACAATTTCATCAAGGTCGGCCTGTACACGGTGCACGACTGGGGCGACGCCTGGAAAAACGAAGCTGCCGCGAAAAATTTCGCGCACGCCGCGGCACTGGCGAAATATGCCGGCCTAAAGGGCATAGCCGTGGATCTCGAGCCCTATCAGCCGACCTGGGGTGGAAGCCCGGATCTGGCCGGCACCGTCCAGCAGGAGGGTCGTGCGATCGGACAGGCCATGCACGATGCCTATCCCGACATGACCCTCATCATCGAGAAAGACGGGCTGCATCAAGCCTTTCAACTGCACCAACCGATTGCGCCGCTCGCGGATCCGCAGGCAACCCCGCCTGATTCCTCCAAGCGATACCACGGGGGCTACGCCCTGGCGGTTCCGTTTTTGCGCGGGCTGCTTTCCGTCAATTGGTCACACGTGGTGATCGCTACGGAAGAAACCTACAAGGACTTCGATATCGCCAAGGTGGTGCAGCAGACTTCCAGCAATTACGCGGCATTTCTCGGCGACAGCGCCGTGTGGTCGAATCTCAGCGTGGCGCCCGGCCTCTGGCCGCTCGGCTTGTCCAAATGGGACAAGTCCGCGCGCATGTCGCCCGCGCAATTCAAACAGCAACTCGATGCGGGATTCCAGACCGCTCCGGATTACGTCTGGATCTACGCTTTCGGCAGCGCCTGGCAAACGGACGGGCCGTACGGGCCCGGCCCGGTCACGGCGAATTTCCAGCAGTACGTCGACGCGGTCCATCAGGCGGTCGCGAACTGCGGCGCAGGGGACTCCTCGCCCGCACCGCATGATTCCTCGCCCGCACCACATGCGGAACCGACGGCGCACATCGTTCCGCCCAGGGCGAACGGAGAATCGGCGCAACCCGTCCGACCGGTGCCGCATTTCGGAGCAATGCAGCCTGTCGGAACCCTGCCGCAGATCAGGGTGCTGCGGGCGGCAGGGAGACCATACAGGTCGACCGAGATTCAATGAGCGATGTGAAGGTCATCCTTTTCGCCAACACCGACTGGTACCTCTACAACTTCAGGCGTTCCCTGGCCTTGGCGCTGCAGGCCGACGGTCATGACGTGCTGCTGCTGTCTCCTCCGGGAGATTACAGTGCACGCCTGCGCGCATTGGGGCTGCGCTGGCAACCGTTGCAAATGGACAGGCGCAGCGTGAACCCGTTGCGCGAAATGGTATTGCTGCTGCGACTGGTCCGGCTCTTCCGACGCGAGCGACCCGCTTTGGTGCACAACTTCACCGTCAAGTGCGCCGTCTACGGCTCGCTGGCTGCGCGGCTTGCGCGCGTGTCGGCGCGCATAAACGCGGTGGACGGCCTGGGATATGTTTTCGCCAGCGACGATCGCAAGGCCCGCTTGCTGCGCCCGTTGGTGCGCGCCATGCTGCGCGTCGCGCTTCGCGGGAAAGGCGTGCGTCTGATCCTGCAAAATCCCGATGACAGGAGATCGTTCGAGAAATTCGGTCTGGTGGATCCGGGCAGCGTGGATCTGATTCCGGGCGCCGGAGTGGATTGCTCGCGGTTTTCTCCCCGCACGCGACCCGCAACGATCGAAAAAGCGCCAACAACCGTCCTGCTGGCTGCACGGCTGCTGTGGGAAAAAGGATTGGCGGAGTACGTGGAAGCGGCACGTACCCTGCACGCTCAGGGCAGGAAAATTCGTTTTCTGCTGGCGGGAAACCCGGATCCGGGGAACCCGGCGGCCGTGCCGGAGGCGACGGTTCGCGAGTGGGTGGCGCAGGGAATCATCGAGTGGCTGGGCCATGTCGATGACATGGCCGCGCTTTACGCATCCGTGGATATCGTCGTGCTGCCTACCTTTTATCGGGAGGGCCTGCCGACTTCCCTGATCGAAGCGGCCGCGTGCGGGTTGCCGCTGATCACGACGGACATGCCGGGCTGTCGCGAAGTCGTGCAGCACGAGACGGATGGACTGCTCGTTCCGCCTCGCGATTCGAAAGCGCTTGCACAAGCCATTGAGCGGTTGCTCGATTCGACCACGTTGTGCTCGCGCCTGGGTGAAGCGGCCCGCGCCAAGGTTCTGGCGATGTTCGACGAACGCATCGTCATCCAGCGGACACAGAAGGTCTATCGGGAACTCCTGCCCGCGGATTGAGTTTCGACGTGCATCGTGGCAGCGGGACTGGTTGCACGCGCTGCCGCCAACTCATGCCCAACCCAGGCCTTTGTAGACCCATAATCCCAGCAGCTCATGCAGGCACTCGCCACTGCGCTTCAACGCGCGCTCCCGCACCTGCCAGTAATCGCCGCGAAACCCGCGCCGGGACCAGTCGGGCGAAGGCGCCGGTATCACGTCGAAACCCAGTTTTCGGAAGCTGCCTGCGGCGCGGCGCATGTGCATGCTCGACGTGACCAGCAAGATACGGTGCGGGCCGAGACGGCGCAAAATCGGTGCGGAGTAGAGTGCGTTTTCATGGGTATCGCGGCTGCGTGTTTCGGTCAGTATGCGCACGGCCGACACGCCCTGGGCGAGCAGACGCGATCTCATCCGCCCGGCTTCGCCCTTTCCACCCGACAACAGGATCACGGGCGCACGAAGCGAGAGCAACAGAGCGCGCCCCGTGCCCAGTCTGGTCATGCTGCTGTCGACCGCGCCCGCGTCGATCGCATCTTCGGTGGATTCCCTTTCGCCTCCGAGTACGACGATGGCGGCAGCCCGCGGATAGTCCGTCGCGGCCAGCGGACGTATCGGACCGTCCAGGCCGTGTTCCAGCCAGGAAGCAACCGCGGGGGACGAAGCCACGATCAGGAAGAGCGTGGCTGCGAGCAGCAGGATCCACGCGAGTTTGAGGATGCGGTCGACGACTGATCTCATGCGGACGCCAGAACCGCCGCGTCCCGGAACAGCTCAATCACACCTGTCGCGCCTATTGCAGAATGCCGAAATGGAACATCAGCCATCCTGCCACGGCGCTGAGAAGCAGGCAAACGGCCAGCCAGAACCCCCGCGAATTGCGGTTGACCTCGAATTCCCGGGCGCGCTTCCTGTCCCGAAGCGTGGTCTTCGGCAGGCGCAAGTCCTGATCGGCGGTGACTCTGTCCATGAAATTCTCACTGAAACCATGGCGGCGTGTGAAGCTGCCAGCGATCATGTAAAGAAGGGGTTACTCGGATTTCAAATTCGCATCAGACCGGAAGCCTGGCCCGATTCGATTGATGCAGAGCCCAGCGTCCGCTGGGTATCATGGTCAGACCAAAGCGAAGTTCATGCCATCCACGCGCATTCCCGTCCCCGTGCCCACCCTGATCTACAAAATCTTTCAAATCGAAGCGGCGCACCGCCTCCCCAATGCGCCGCCCGGGCACAAGTGCGCACGCCTGCACGGCCACTCATTTCGAATCGAAATACGTTTACGGGGCGAGCCCGATCCAGTCACTGGCTGGCTGATGGATTTCGCGGATCTTGCCAGAACGTTCGCGCCGGTGTTCGAGGCATTGGATCATCGCTATCTCAACGAAGTACCGGGCCTGGAAAACCCGACCAGCGAACGCTTGGCGGAATGGATCTGGCAACGCCTCCGCCCTCAATTGCCCGTGCTGGACGAGGTACTGGTGGCAGAAACCTGCACGGCCGGCGCCCGGTACCGCGGCCACTGAAACATCATGCCGAAAGCAGGTTTGGCCTAAAAACCGTTGCGGCGCGGCACATCTGATATACACGTATCTAGATGATTTCAATGTAGTATTTTTGGAAGCCGGACTTGCAGGTGGAATTCTTGTTGCATTGCAACATCAACTGCGCTACAGTACGTCCATCCTCCAACCCCGCGAGGGAGCACGAACATGTACGCACAGTTTCAGCAGCAGACGATGAACTTCGGCAAACAGTTTGCCGAGCAGTCCTACAAGGCCCAGTTGACCGCCTTGCGCGGCTTGGCCGAAATCCAGGGCCTGCAGGTCAAGGCGCTGGAAGCGCAGGTCAAGGCCAATCTGGCTTTCGTTGCGGACTCGCTGGAAGCGCGCGAGATCGAAGACGTCAGCACGCTGTGGCCGAAGGGCATGGATTTCGCTCGCAACAGCGCCGAAGCCGCCTACGCAGCCGGTCAGCAAGCCCTGGGCGTCGCCCAGAAGACTGCCGAGCAGCTCGGTGAGCTGGCCCGCAACGGCGTGAAGGCAGCGAATGATGCAGCCGGCGCCGCGAAGAAAGCGTCCCGCTGAGTAACCCACAACAAGAAGAAGCAGCGCGGCAGGTTTCCCTTCCTGACCGCGGCACCAACCGGACGGCCTGCCGTCCGGTTTTTTTGCGCTCGAGTTTGTGGCGCAATGGGGCTCCGACGGCAAGCTGCGTTGATTACCCCAAGCCTCCCGGACGCAAGCCGCCCAGCCATCGGAAGGCGCGACGCAATTGCGCTTCACCATCGTCTTCATACCAGCGTCCGTGCGCAAGGATCACTCGTCGCGGATGCCACGCCAGGATCTGCTGGAGGCAAGCACGCGCGCCGGCCCTGTCGGTGAATGTCACACGCATGTCCATCGGCGTCTTGCCGTCGGGATCGAGCACGCCGCCGAGGCGCGCCACCACGCGCATGCCGCGCGCCAGCTTCGCTCTTTCGAAGTTCTCGATCAGGTCGGCCAGGATCAGCGTCGCACTGGCGCGATGGAAAAACACCACCTCTTCGAATACCCGGCTGCCCCGGAAGTGCAGTTGCCCGAGCCTGTCCGACCACGCCGCGGGCACTGCATCTTCCAGATCGGCATCGAACTTCACGTCCGATCCCTGCGTCGACGCGCGCTCGCGCACGCCCGGCGATGCCCACGCGGCGGCCTGCGGATGACGCTGCTTCCAGGCGGCGATGTACGCGTAGTGGAGCTTGTTGGGCGAAACCAGATGGCGCACCGGTCCCAGCGCATCGATCGCCGCGAACAGCGATTCATCCGGCGCGATCGGCGAATGGCACCACAAGCCGCCACCACGCAATCGAACGATCGTCATGCGGGTCGTGAACGGTGCGCTCATGCCGCAGGGCGCCGCCATGCGCACGACGGGGCCATCGGCGATCCAGATATCCGGCGCGACGGATTTCAGGACGTTGATAGGTTCGTATAACGCTATGTCGGGCACGAGCAGTCGCGAATGCGGACTTGCAATCAATGCACCCAGCGACCGCCACGCCTTGCCGGCAGGTGCGCGAACGCGCTGGAAGACGCGCCGCCGTCGGCAGTGCGCTCGCGTTCGGAGGGCGGATGGACGCGCCAGTAGTGCGCTACCGCGTTCACGGCTTGCGGAATCTGCGAGATGCAGGCTTCGTATTCGTCGTTCTGCAACTTCTCGAACGGCACGTCGGCCGCCAGTACGCCGTCATCCACGGCCAGCGCCATGATGGGCCCCAGCAGTTCCATCAGATCGGAATCCTCCGCCAGTCGCGTTTCCCACATCGCCGCGCGCAAGTCGATGCCGCGCGAAAAACCTTCGCACCAGCCGGCGGCGGACAAGTCGCCGGGCTGGCCGTTGTCCTCGGCCAGTTCGCCCAGCACGGGTTCGTAGCTATCGCTTTCCAGCTCGGTCGGTATCGAATCGTTGAGTCTGGCCAGCAATCCCAGGATGTGCTTGCCCTGGTCGGGGGTTTCGAACGGCGCATCCAGTACTTCGGGCAGCCACTCTTCGGGCAGCGCGGGTTCGGGACCGATCGCCAGCGCCGTCAACAAGCCGTGCACGCCATCCAGCAACAGGCCGGTTTCGGATTCCGATGCGCGCGCGCGCAGGAAATCGTCGAGCAGCTCCAGTTCGTTGTCGGCCAGCCTGGCTTGCGGTTCGCTTGTTGCGCTCATTGTCGATCTTCGAGTTCGATCATCACGGGAACATGATCCGAAGGCCGTTCCCAGGTACGGGGCGTGCGGTCGATCGAGGCGGATTTCAACCGTGCGCGAAGTCCGGCACTCACCAGGATCAGGTCGATGCGCAGTCCCATGTTGCGGCGGAACGCGCCTTGGCGGTAGTCCCACCAGCTGTAGTGTCCACCTTCCTCGCTGAACAACCGGAACGAATCCGCGAAGCCCAGCTCTACGATGCCACGCAATGCCTCGCGCTCCGGCGTGGAACACAGCACCTGCTCGCGCCACGCTTCCGGATCGTGCACGTCGCGGTCCTCGGGGGCGATGTTGAAGTCTCCCATTACCGCGAGGCTCGGATGGCGGGACAATTCCTCGCGCAAAAAGCCGTGCACATGCGTGAGCCACTTCAGCTTGTGCGCGTACTTGTCGCTGCCGATGCTCTGCCCGTTCACCACGTAGAGATTGACGATGCGCAACGCCTGATCGCCTTCGCCTATCGTCGCGGCCAGGACGCGCCGCGCCGGATCGTCCAGCCCATCCACGTCTTTCGCGAGGTCGCGCAAGGGCCCGCGCGCCAGGATCGCCACGCCGTTGTAGCTCTTCTGCCCCGAGAACGCACATTCGTAACCGAGTTCCCGCAGCGCCTCGTGAGGAAACTTTTCGTCGGCAAGCTTGGTTTCCTGCAGCGAAAGCACGTCAGGGCGGTGCTCTTCGCACCAGCGCTGCACGTGCGGCAGCCGCACGTTGAGCGAATTGACGTTCCAGGAAGCGATCTTCACGCGCCCAGCCTAACGCGGGTAGCACGCGAAGTCGAAGTGCTCACGCAGCAGCCAGTCCGTAACTACGCAGCAGCGCATCCGGTTCGGGCGCGCGACCGCGGAAGGCGACGAAGCTCTCCAGCGCCGGGCGGCTGGCGCCGACGCTCAGCACTTCTGCACGGAAGCGTGCACCGAGTTGCGCATCGATCGCGCTCGCACCTGCTTCGCCGCGCTCCTCGAAAGCGCCGAACGCGTCGGCGGAAAGCAGTTCCGCCCACAGATAGCTGTAATAGCCGGCCGCGTAGCCACCCGAAAAAATGTGGGTGAATGCGTGCGGGAAACGCTGCCACGCCGGCGGATGCAGCACCGCGATGTCTTCGCGCACGGACTCCAGTGTTTCCATCGCCCGCGCGCCTTGCTGCGGGTCGTAATCGCGGTGCAGCAGAAAATCGAACAGACCGAATTCCAATTGCCGAACAAGGAACAACCCGGCGTGGAAGTGTCGTGCCGCCACCATGCGTCCGTACAACGCATCCGGCAGGCGCTCGCCGGTTTGCCAGTGCCGCGCGAAATCATCTAGCGTCTCGCGGTTCCAGCCGAAGTTCTCCATGAACTGGCTGGGCAATTCCACCGCATCCCATTCCACGCCATCGATGCCGCCGACCGAAGGAATCTCCACCTCGGTCAGCATGTGGTGCAGGCCGTGGCCGAATTCATGGAACAGGGTCAACACGTCGTCGTGCGTGAGCAGCGAAGGCATGTCGGGGGTCGCGGGCGCGAAATTGCAGGTCAGGAATGCCACCGGCAAATCGACGCGCGCGCCATCACTGAAGCGCGCACGACAGACGTCCATCCACGCGCCGCCGCGCTTGCCCGAACGCGCGTACAGGTCCATATAGCAACCAGCGATCACGTTTCCCCCCGCATCCAGCACATCGAAATAACGCACATCTGGGTGCCAGGCATCGACGTCGTCGCGTGGTCCCAAGCGGATGCCGTACAGCTTTTCCGCCAGCGCGAACAAACCCCTCATCACCGCGGGCGCGGGGAAGTACGGTTTCAATTCCTCCTCGTCGAGCGCATAGCGTTCCAGGCGCAACTTCTCGGCCGCGTACGAAACGTCCCACGACTCCAGCGTTTCGATATTCAAGCGGTCGCGCGCGAACGCGCGCAATTCATCCAGCTCGCGTTGCGCGACGGGCCTGGCCCGGCGCGCCAGATCGCGCAGGAAATCCAATACTTCGTCTGTCGAGCGCGCCATCTTGGTCGCCAGCGATGCCTGGGCAGCATTGTCGAACCCCAGCAGCCGCGCTGCTTCGTGACGCAGCGCCATGATCTTTTCGATGCGCCGCGAATTGTCGAACTTGCCGGCATCGGGGCCTTGATCGGATGCGCGGGTCTGGTAAGCCCGGTACACGCGTTCGCGCAACGCCCGATTGTCGGCCCAGGTCAACACGGCCTGCACGCTCGGTTGTTTCAGCGTGACCAGGAAACCTTCCAGTCCGCTTTCGCGCGCGTACTCGCGCAGCACCGCGCGCCCGGATTCGGGGATGCCGGCCAGGTCGCGTTCGTCGGTGACGTGTTCGTGCCAGGCGTCGGTGGCATCCAGCACGGCGTTGGCGAATTCGGTGGAGACGCGCGTCAGCTCGTTGGCGATTTCGCGAAAGCGCGTGCGAGCGGGCTCTTCCAGCGCCACGCCGGCGAGCCGGAAGTCGCGCAATGCGTGTTCGACGGCGGCGCGGCGCGCGGGCGGCCATGCCGAAAAATCGCCGCGCTTCGCGAGTGCGTCCACTGCCGCATACAAGGCGCGGTTCTGACCCAACTCGGAGGTGAAGTCTGTGATCTTTTCCAGCGCTTCTGAATGCGCTTCACGCAACGCCGGCGTGTCTGCTACCGAATGCAGGTGCGAAACCGGCGCCCAGGCGCGATTCAATCGCTGTTCCAGCCGCTCCTGTTCCAGCATCACCGACTCGAAATCTCGCGGCGTGCCGGCTGCGGTCAATGCGTCGATGCGGCCGCGGTACTCGGACAGGATCGTCTCGATCGCCGGCAGCACGTGTTCGGCGCGGATGGCCGAAAACGGCGGCAGCGCGGTTTCGGTCAGCAAGGGATTGGGGGCCTGCATATCCATGAGATTCTCCGGCAGCCCTTCAG
>DASXWZ010000232.1:0-3897 GCA_036503375.1 Rhodanobacteraceae bacterium
CTCCAGTTCTTCCTGTTCCTGCTTGGTCAGGTTGGACGGATACAGCGGGCCGTATTTCCTGCTTTCCTGCAGCAGCTCCTGCGGGGTTTCCTTGAGGAAATCGCCCTCGGTGCGCGTCAGTGTGTCGTTGCTGAAATACAAGGTCAGCGAACGTTCGAGGATCTTGCCGCCGCGCCGTTGCATGGTCGCCACGTAGTCCCAGCGGTCCTGCGAGAACGGACTGTTGACCGAAGGCGAACCCAGCAGCGCCAGCACCTGCTGCTTGCTCATGCCGGGCTTCAGTTGCTGCACGTTGCGGCCATCCAGCAGATTGCCCTGCTGCACGTCGGGCTTGTACACCACGCCGCAGCCGGCGAGCAGCGCGACCGCCAGTGCGGTGATGAGCGGGAGAACGATCGATTTGCGCATGCTCTTTGGTCGGGTTGCCAAGCGGTGAATGATACACTAGCCCGTCGCGGCGCTCGTCCACGGACCACGCGCCCGGTCCGGAGTTCAGCATGGAATCACAGGAGCTGCGCAAGGCCGGCCTGAAGGTGACCCATCCGCGCATGCGGGTGCTGGAGATCCTCGAGGCTTCGCACAGCCACCTTACCGCCGAGGATATCTACAAACGCCTCCTCGTCCACGAGGAGGACATCGGCCTCGCGACCGTGTACCGCGTGCTGACCCAGTTCGAGGCCGCGGGTCTGGTCACCAAGCACAACTTCGAAGGCGGGCAGGCGGTCTACGAGCTGGATCGCGGCAAGCACCACGACCACATGATCGATGTCGAGAGCGGCAAGGTCATCGAGTTCGTGAACGAGGACATCGAAAAGCTCCAGCGCGAGATCGCCGCGCGGCACGGCTACGAACTCGCAGACCATTCGCTGGTGTTGTACGTGAGGCCAAAGAAGAAAAAGTGAGGAGGGAGGAGTGATGCGGGAGGCGAAAACGCCTCGGCATCCGGAACTTCACGCCTCCCGCCTCCCGCCTCCCGCCTCACGTGCTTTTTCAAGCATCCGCTTAGCATGCGCGCGCGCTTCGCGGTCGATCTCCACCCCGCCCAGCATGCGCGCCAGTTCCTCGTTCCGGCCCTTTGCATCCAGAGCCGCGATGTGCGTGCGGGTGGATTTTCCTTCGACCGATTTGGCGACTTGCAGGTGCGCATGTCCCTGCGCGGCGACCTGCGGCAGGTGCGTCACGCACAGCACCTGGCAACGCGAACCGAGCGCACGCAATTTCGCGCCGACCGTTTCCGCCACCGCGCCGCCGATGCCGGCGTCCACTTCGTCGAAGACCATCGTGCCGGTCGCGTCCGCGCCGAGCGCGGCGACCTCGATCGCCAGGCCGATGCGCGACAACTCGCCGCCGGAAGCCACGCGCCGCAAAGGCCGCAGCGGCATGCCGGCATTTGCGCTGACGGTGAACTCGCAACGTTCTCGCCCCTGCGGGTCGGGATCGTCGCCGGGTTGTGCCTGCAATTCGACCGCGAACGAACCGCCGGCCATGCCGAGTTCGCCCATGAGTTCGCTGACCGCTTTGCCGAGTCTTTTTGCGGCGGCGGAGCGCGATTTTGACAGCGCCTGCGCGGCGGCATCGTAATCGCGCAGGATTTGCGTACGCTGCGCGGCGAGCTTGGCCAGTGCATCGCCCGCACCTTCCAGCGCCTGCAATTCCTCGCGCAACGATTCCGTCTTCGCGTGCAGTTCTGCAGCAGGAGCCCGGTGGCGGCGTGCCAGGTCGTGCAGGGCGGTGAGGTGCGCATCGACTTCCGCGTAGCGTCGTGGATCCAGATCAAGATCCTGCGCGTAACGCGACAGCGCGTCGCTGGCTTCGCCGAGCTGGATGCCGGCGGTGTCCAGCAATTCCAGCGGTTCCTTCAACGACGGATCGAGCGCTGCGAGTTTGTCCAGTTCCGATCGCGCGCGCGCCAGGCTGCGCGAAGTGGCGTATTCTGAATCGCCGTCCAGCAGTTCGGCCAGACCCGAAGCGCCCTCGGCGAGACGACCTGCGTTTGCCAGACGCTGATGTTGGGTTTCCAGTTCGGCCAGCGCTCCCGGCGGCAATGCCCAGCGTTCCAGTTCGGCCAATTCATGCCGCAACAATTCGATGCGCGCTTGCGCGTCTTCGCCGCCGGACAACGCGCGCTCGCGCGAGAGGATTTCGCGATGGCGCGCGGTCAGTTCGCGCACGCGCGACGAGGGCTCTTGCAACGCGCCGAATGCATCCAGCAATTGCAATTGCTGCGCACGTTCGAGCAATGCCTGGTGTTCGTGCTGGCCGTGAACTTCGACCAGCGTCGATACCAGTTCCGACAACTGATTGAGGCTCGCCGCGCGGCCGTTGATCCACGCGCGCGATCCGCCCTCCGCGATCACGCGGCGCAGGGTGCAACCGCCGTCTTCATCGTCCATCGCCTGCTCGACGAGCCATGCGCGCGCATCCGCCGCATGCCGCAGGTCGAATTCCGCCGAAAGTTCGGCGCGGTCGCAGCCCGCGCGTACCATGCCGCTGTCGGCGCGCGCGCCGGACAACAGCAGCAGTGCGTCGACCAGCAACGACTTGCCCGCGCCGGTTTCGCCGGTGACGACCGTCAGGCCTTTGCCGAAGTCGATTTCGGCGGCTTCCACCACGGCGAAATTGCGGACGGAAAGGCGGGTGAGCATGCGAGGGGATTGTATGCGAGAGGATGCGCTACGATCTTCCAGCCATGGCTCCAGCCCCCCACCTCGACGCCCGTTCCCGCCAGTTGTTGCGCGCACTGATCGCGCGCTACCTGGAAGAGGGCGAGCCGGTCGGTTCGCGCACGCTGTCGCGTGCCTCGGGTCTGGATGTCAGCCCGGCCACCATCCGCAACATCATGTCGGATCTGGAAGAGCTGGGTCTGATCGCCTCGCCGCACACTTCGGCCGGCCGGGTGCCGACCGTGCAGGGCCTGCGGCTATTCGTCGACAGCCTGCTGGAAATCCGGCCGTTGCCGCGTGACGCCATGGCCCGGATGGAACGCGGATTGCCGCGTGGCCATTCCGATCAACCCTCAACCACGCGCGACCTGCTCGGCAATGCGTCATCGTTGCTGTCGGCGATGACGCACTTCGTCGGCGTGGTGACGGTGCCCGGCGGTTCCGAGACGCCGCTGAAACAGATCGAGTTCGTCGCGCTGGAGGCCGGCCGCGTGCTGGCCATCCTGGTATTCGCCGATGGCCAGGTGCAGAACCGCGTGCTGGCACTGCGCCAGAAACTGGACGCGCGCGCACTGGAGCAGGCTTCCAATTTCCTGAACCAGCATTACGCCGGCCTGCGGCTGGACGAGATCCGCCTGCGCGTGCTGGCGGAACTGCGCGCAGCGGGTTCCGAATTGAACCGTCGGCTGGAAGCCGCGGTAGAAGTCGCGGCGCAAACCTTCGCGCCGGAACCCGAAGCCGACATGCTGGTTTCCGGTCAGACCAACTTGATGGGCGACGACGCTTCGCAGATGGATCGCCTGCGCGAGCTGTTCGAGGCCTTTCAGCGCAAGCGCGACCTGCTGGCGTTGCTGGAGGGTTGCGCGCGCGCGCCGGGCGTGCGGTTGTTCATCGGCGAGGAAGCCGGCTTCGCACCGCTGGAAGGCTTCAGCCTGATCAGCGCGCCCTACCATGCCGGCGACCGCGTGCTTGGCGCCCTGGGCGTGATCGGCCCCACCCGCATGGCTTATGATCGCGTGATCCCGGTGGTGCAGGCGACCGCGCGCATGCTCTCGGATGCCTTGAACCCGGGCACTTGAAGCGCCGGCGCAAAGGCCGCATAAGTCCCTGTATACGATCGTTCCTATCGCGAAGACCAAAAAGGCGGCCGTCCGCGGCTGCACAGTCAAGTTGACTGCGATACCAAATAGAGGAAAGACGGGTGATGACCGAGAAGGACAGGCTCGAGGAGGCC
>DASXWZ010000233.1:0-15850 GCA_036503375.1 Rhodanobacteraceae bacterium
CGCGTTCGATCGCGATGCCAGGCTCGTCGGCGAGTTGCGGCCGCGACCAGTTCACCGCTTCGGCGCGTTCTGCGAGATCCGTGAGCACGTCCAGTTCTGCGATCGCGTTCGCCGCTTCCTTCAGCGGTTGCAGGCGCTCGATCAGCGCGTCCAGCACGCCCTCGTAGAGCGCGCGTTCGCGCATCAGCGCGCGTTCCCTGGCCGACAGCACCTTGTCTTCGAAGGCTTTCAGTTCCTCGGTGATGTAGCGCTCGGCGTTCTTGGTGGTCTGCCGGCGCGTGTAGTGCGCAGGCGCCTTGCCGTCGTGCGTCTTGCCGAATTCGATGTAGTAGCCGTGGACGCGGTTGTAGCCGATCTTCAACGTCTGGACGCCGGTGGCTGCGCGCTCGCGTTGTTCCAGCTCGAGCAGAAAGCCATCGGCATTCGTCGACAGTTGCCGCAGTTCATCCAGCTCCGCGTCGTAGCCGTCCGCGATCGCGCCGCCGTCGCGCAGCAGCAGTGGCGGGCGTTCGATGATCGCGTTCTGGAGGAGTCGCGCGGTTTCGGCGTGTTCTCCGATGCGGTTCACCAGATCGTGCAGCAGCGGACTTTCGAGTGTCCCGATCTTTTCCTGCAATCCTGGCGCGGCACCGAGGCCGTCGCGCAACGTCGCCAGGTCACGAGGCCTTGCCGAACGCAGCGCCACACGCGCCAGAATGCGTTCGAGGTCGCCGATCGCACGCAGGTGTTCGCGCAATGGCTCGAACGCGTGCGCTTCGATCAACGCGCCGATCGCCTGATGCCGCGCGCGCAACACATCACGATTGCGCAGTGGTCGGTGCAGCCAGCGCCGCAGCGCGCGTGCCCCCATCGGCGTGATGGTGTTGTCGAGCACACCCAACAACGTGTAGCGCGGGTCGTCGCTGGCATGCGCATCGAGCTCGAGATTCCTGCGCGTGGTCGCGTCCATCGCAATGGTTTCGTTCGCCTGTTCGATCGACAAACCGGACAGGTGCGGCAACGCGGATTTCTGGGTTTCCTGCAGGTATGCCAGCAGGCAGCCCGCGGCGCCGATTGCAACGTGCAAATCTTCCGCGCCGAAACCGGAAAGGTCACGCGTCCCGAAATGCTTCGTGAGTTCGCGCCGCGCACTGTCGATGTCGAAATGCCAGGGCGGACGCTTGCGCAAGCCGTCCAACGACGACACCGCGGCAGGCCACGTGATGTCTTCGGAAATCAGGGTTTCCACGGGCGAAAGGCGCGCGAGTTCCGCTGACAGTACCTCCGCATCGGGAACTTCGCTCAGCAGGAAGCGGCCGCCGGAGAGATCCACCCACGCCAGGCCATAACCCGATTTGCCTGCGGCGATCGCCAGCAACAGATTGTCGCGGCGTTCGGGCAGCAGGGCTTCGTCGGTGACCGTGCCGGGCGTGACCACGCGCACGACCTTGCGCTCGACCAGTCCCTTCGTCGTGGCCGGATCGCCGAGTTGCTCGCAGATCGCGATCGATTCCCCCAGCCGCACCAGTTTGGCGAGATAGCCCTCGACCGCGTGATACGGCACGCCCGCCATCGGGATCGGCGCACCGGCCGACTGTCCGCGTTGCGTCAGCGTGATGTCCAGCATGCGCGCGGCCTTGCGCGCGTCGTCGTAGAACAGCTCGTAGAAATCGCCCATCCGGAAGAACACCAGCGTGTCCGGATACTCCGCCTTGGCCGCGAAGTATTGGCGCATCAGCGGTGTGTGCTGGGCGAGATCGTCGCGATCCATGGCAGCGTCATGCGAAAGCGCGAGTTTCGCACGACGTGCGCAGTCCCTACCACCTGAAGATCTGAAAAGCCGGATCCTGTTTCAGCGGCCATCCCTGGCCTGCACGGGAGGGTGATATCCCCGGATCAGGTCCGGGGCCGGCCCTGTCACCACTTCACCTCGCCCCATGCCCCGATTTCGCGCGTCTTGACATCGGTGCTGGTGTCGTCCTTCAGATTTTCATTCTTGTAGGCCACCGCAACGCGCACGCCCTTGGTCACCGGGAACGCAACACCGAGGTTGTAGTAGGTGTCCTTCAGCGAAGGATCGACATCCTTGCTGGGCTTGACGCTGTCGTAGCGCGCGAAGAGCGAGGCGACGGAGAAGTCGTAGCTGCCCCACAGCGACCAGCCGTCGGCGGAATCGGTGACCGCCGTATTGACGTTGTTCCAGTTGTCGGCCTGGAACCATTCCGCGCCGAGCCGCAAGCCATTGGCGTTGTAAGCCGCGAGTGCGTCATAGCGATGCGCGGTGTGGAGCGCCGGCGTGCTGGAAGTATCCTTGCCGAGATCGCCGCTGTATCCGCCGAGGGCGAACATCAGGCCCTTCACCGGTTGCACGCCGATGCGGCCTTCGAAATCCACGCTGTTGCTGCGCGTCGGATTCTTGTAGCCGCCGCCGTTGATCACCGATGCCTGGTAGTTGAACACGCCGTTGTCGCCGAGCAGGTGCAGGCCCCAGTCCGCCGTGGTGCCGAACTTCGTGCGGGGAACCAGGGTGTCCTCCACGAAGCGGTAGCCGTAGAAATCTTCCGCCAGCGAAGTCCAGGGCAGGCCGGCCGAACCCACCCGCAGCGTGGCCATCGGCGAGAACGCGCCCTGCAGGTAGGCCTTCTTCACGAACAACTGCGTCTCGCCGGTCGCGCTGGTGTAGTTGAAATCGGTAGTGAGATTGGCGGACCAGATGTCGGTGAATTTGTGGTCGACCGAAAGATAGAAACGCTTCACGTCCAGGCCCGTGCCGGAGAGATCGGTTTTCTGGCCATTCTTCGTCTGGTCGATGTTGGTGAAGTCCGCGAACATCGTGCCGCCGATCTTCGTGCTGGATGCCCACTCGTCGGCGGCGGGCGTTTTTTCGGGCTGCTTCTGCTGCATCGCCTCGATGTGCTGCTGCGTGCTGGCATTGATGGCCGATTGCGCGTTCGAACGCTGCTCCAGCTCTGCGACCTTCGCTTGAAGCTGCGCCAACTGCGCTTTCAATTGCGCTATTTCGGCCGCGTCGGAGTCTTGTGCGACAGCCGGATCGGCAATGAAAACGGCGCTGCTACCGAGCGCGACCGCGAGAGCGGCCGCCATGACCTTGGAACCCATACAGGTCTCCCGTCGTGATCAGTTGATGTCAGGGTGCAATGCGGGCTTCGCGCCCGCACGTCGGTTGATTACCGTTGTGCGACAAGCGCCGGAAATGCGCTGTCCTGTTCGCGCCACTCGCAGCGCGCTCCGGATGCGGGTTCGGCAGCCCCGTTGCCGAGCGGGAACAGCACCGCCGCGCGCGGCAGCACGCCGAGTTCCATGCCGGGACGCAGGCCACGCTGGTGCAGCTCCTCTCCGGGCAGATCGATTTCGAGCACCTGGTCCAGCGCGTCCACGTACAGGTTGAGGTGTGCGACGCTGCCGGCGGGGTAGATGTGTCGCAGGCGCGCCTTCCACATCGGTTTCGACCCGCAGGCGGCGATCGAGAATTGTTCCGGGCGCACGTAGGCGACGGCTTCGTGATGGCCGTGCGCCCACGGCGGCGACGGCAACCGCCATTCGCCCGACAGCGGCCGGCCGTACTCGAGACGGAGCGGGATGCGATTCACCCGCCCGATGAATTCGCACACGAACGGCGTCGCCGGACGCTGGTAGAGCGCGGCCGGCGTGTCGACCTGTTCGATGCGGCCGTTGTTCATCAGCGCGACGCGATCGGACAGTTCCAGCGCTTCTTCCTGGTCGTGCGTCACGAAGATCGTGGTGAGCTTCAGTTCGTCGTGCAGCTCGCGCAGCCAGCGCCGCAGGCTGACGCGCACCTGCGCGTCGAGCGCGCCGAAGGGTTCGTCCAGCAACAACAGGTTCGGCTCGACCGCCAGGGCGCGCGCGAGACCCACGCGCTGGCGCTGCCCTCCGGAAAGCTGCATCGGATAGCGATCGCCCATGCCCTCCAGCTTCACGCGGCGCAGCAGCGATTGCACGCGCTCCCGCACGTCCTTGCGCGAGGGTCGCGTACGCCAGGGGCGCACGCGCAAACCGAACGCGATGTTGTCCATCACGCTCATGTGTCGAAACAGCGCGTAGTGCTGGAATACCAGCCCGACCTTGCGTTCGCGCGCTCGCATGCGCAGGAAGTCCCTGCCTGCATGCGACACGTTGCCGGCATCGGGGCGATCCAGCCCGGCGAGAATGCGCAACAGCGTCGTCTTGCCGGAACCGGAAGGCCCGAGCAGGGCGAGGAATTCGCCATCCGGAATTTCCAGGCTCACGCCGCTGAGCGCGGCGTGCTGCGAGAAGCGGCGGGTGACATCGGAAAGTTGCAGGCTCATTTGATCCTCAGTGCACGGATGTGTGCGAGGGAAGTTCATCGCGGAAACGCCATTCGAGAACGGTCTTGACGACCAGAGTCAATAACGCCAGCAGCGCGAGCAGCGAGGCGGCGGCGAAGGCACCCATGTAGTTGTATTCGTTGTAGCGCATCTCGACTTCCAGCGGCAGCGTGGTGGTGAGCCCGCGGATGTGGCCGGAAACCACCGACACCGCGCCGAATTCGCCCATCGCGCGCGCGTTGCACAGCAGCACGCCATAGAGCAGTGCCCAGCGGATGTTCGGCAGGGTCACGCGGAAGAACGTCTGCAATCCGTTCGCGCCCAGCACGCGCGCGGCTTCTTCTTCTTCGCTGCCCTGCGCCTGCATTAGCGGGATCAGCTCGCGCGCGACGAAGGGCAGGGTGATGAAGATGGTGGCGAGCACCAGTCCCGGTACGGCGAAGATGATTTTCAGTCCGTGCGCGTCCAGCCACGGACCGAACCAGCCCTGCGCGCCGAACAGCAGCACGTAGATCAAGCCGGCAATCACCGGCGACACCGAGAACGGCAGGTCGATCAGCGCGCCCAGCAGGTTCTTGCCGCGGAATTCGAAGCGCGCCATCACCCACGCCGCGGCGACTCCGAACACCAGGTTCAACGGCACCGCGATGGCCGCCACCAGCAGCGTCAGCTTGATCGCGGCCATTGCTTCGGGCTGCACGATGCTGCTCCAGTACGCGGCGAAGCCCTGCTTGAATGCCTCGACGAAGACCACCGCCAGCGGCAGCAGCAGGAACAGCGCCATGAACGCCAGCGCCGGAACGATCAGCAGGACGCGCACGAGGTTGCGCCGCAGGGAATCGGGGCGCGCGAGCACGACCGTATTCATGCGGATGCCTCCTGCCAGCGCGCACTGCGCCTTTGCAGCAGGGACAAGAACAGAAGCAGCACCAGCGAAAAGCCGAGCATCACCACCGCCATCGCCGCTGCTCCGGCGTAGTTGAATTGTTCGAGTTTTTCCACGATCAGCAGGGGCGCGATTTCCGAGCGCATCGGGATGTTGCCGGCGATGAAGATCACCGAACCGTACTCGCCGACCGCGCGCGCCAGCGCCAGCGCGAAGCCGGTCAGCAGCGCGGGCGTCAGCGTCGGCAGGATCACGCGCCGGAACGTTTGCGCGCGCGTGGCGCCGAGCGTGTGCGCCGCTTCCTCGACACCGTGGTCCAGCGATTCCAGCACCGGTTGCAGCGTGCGCACCACGAACGGAAAACCGACGAAGGTCATCGCCACCAGCACGCCGAGCGGCGTGTAGGCGATCTGCACACCGAGCGGTTTCAGGAACTGGCCGATCCAGCCGTTGGGCGCATACAGCGCAGTCAGTGCGATGCCGGCGACGGCGGTCGGCAGCGCGAACGGCAGATCGACGGCTGCATCCAGCACGCGCCGTCCCGGGAATCGGTAGCGCACCAGCACCCAGCCGACCAGAAGGCCCGCCACCACGTTGACCAGCGCTGATGCGAACGCACCGGCGAAGCTCAACCGCAACGCGGCGAACGTGCGCGGCGACGACAGCAGTTGCAGCAGATCATGCGCGCCGATCCCGTATGCCTTCCAGACCAGCGCCGCGAGCGGCAGCAATACCATCAGGCCGAGATACGCGCACACGTACCCGAGGCCGAGGCCGAACCCCGGCAGAATTCCCTTTCGCATGGCTCAGCTTCCTGGACTGACTTGATCGAAAATGCCGCCGTCGGAAAAGAACTTCTTCTGCACCTGGCGCCAGTCGCCGAACGTGTCGCCGATGCTGAAGGTGTTGATCTTCGGAAATTGCGCCGCGTATTTCTGCATGGCCTTCGCCGAGCGCGGACGGTAATAGTGCTTCGCCGCGATCTCCTGGCCCTGTTCGGTGTAGAGGAATTGCAGGTAAGCCGTGGCGATAGCCTGCGTGTGGTGCGCGGCGGCGGTCTTGTCCACCACCGCGACCGGTGGTTCGGCAAGGATGCTCCTCGAAGGAATCACGATTTCCACCGCGTCCTTGCCGAGCGTGCGTTGCGCCAGCAGCGCCTCGTTTTCCCATGACAGCAGGACGTCGCCGATGCCGCGCTGCACGAAGGTGTTGGTGGCTTCGCGCGCGCCGGTGTCAAGCACCGGAACGTTCTTGAACAGCTTGCGCACGAACTCCTTGGCGGCCGCCTCGTTGCCGTTCGGTTGTTTCAGCGCATAACCCCAGGCCGCAAGGAACGCCCAGCGCGCGCCGCCGGAAGTCTTCGGGTTCGGTGTGATGACCTGCACGCCCGGCTTGATCAAGTCCGACCAATCGCGGATGTGCTTGGGATTGCCCTTGCGCACCAGGAAAACGATCGTGGACGTGTAGGGCGACGAATTGTCCGGCAGGCGCGATTGCCAGTTCTGCGCCAGCAGTCCGCGATCGGCCAGCGCGTCGATGTCGTAGGCGAGCGCGAGCGTCACCACGTCGGCGGGTAATCCGTCCAGTACCGAACGCGCCTGTTTGCCCGAGCCGCCGTGCGACATCTGGATGGTGATGTCGCCGCCGTGCTTGGCCTTCCAGTCGGCCGCGAAGGCCTGGTTGACGTCCTTGTACAGTTCCCGCGTCGGATCGTAGGAGACGTTCAGCAGGGTGACGCTGGCGCCTTGTGCGAACTGCGACAGCGCGAGCATGCAGACAGACAGCAAAAGCGCGACACCTTTCATGTGCCCTCCCCGGGTCACGTGGCATGGCCGAAATGCGCAACGCCGTGGCGTCGGTGCAGATCGGTTTTATTTCGCGAGCGAAACTGCGGTCCTCGATTGCGGATTCACTCCAACACGGGGTTCGTTAAGACATCGCTAGAGATTCGTTTGCCTTTTTCCGCCGCAAATGAGAAGGGCGGATGCACATGCGCGCAGGACCAATCCGTGCTATTCGCGCAATGCGCCCGGTCGGAATTCATCGTCTGCGCGCGCATTTCCGCGACCGCGAATCGGTCGTGTGCAACATTCGAACGAAGACAGGTGTGCGGTAAAAGCCGGCTTCCGGAGCCGGTTCGCGCGCGGCCCCGGTACAGCCTCAACTGTTGCCGGTGCGGGGTTCGTGGGTCAGGTCCAGTTTTTTTCGCGCTTCCGTCAATGCCTCGCCGCGCACCACGAACCACACGTTTTCCGCGATGTTGGTCGCGTGGTCACCGATGCGTTCGATGTTCTTCGCGATGAAGAGCAGGTGTGTGCAGGCGGTGATGCTGCGCGCGTCTTCCATCATGTACGTCAGCAACTCGCGGAAGAGGCCCGTGTACAGCGCGTCGAGCTCCGCGTCGCGTTCCCATACCGCGTGCGCCAGTTGCGCATTGCGCTCGCTGTAAGCACGCATGACCTCGCGCACGAGTTCCGCGGCCAGTGTCGCCAGTGCCGGGAGGCTTCCGGCCAGTGGCACCGGCGCTGACAGGTTCAGCACCGTGGAACGTTTGGCGACATTGGCGGCGTAATCGCCGATCCGCTCGATGTCGGAGGCGATCCGCAATGCGGCCAAGATTTCGCGGAGGTCGCGCGCGATCGGCTGGCGCAGTGCCAGCAGGCGCAGCACGTCGTGGCTGATCTCGCGCTCCTGGGCGTCGAGCGCATCGTCGTTCTCCGCGACACGTTGCGCCGCCCGGCTGTCGCGTTTGCCGAGCGCGTCCATCGCGGCGTCGAGCTGCGTCGCCGCCAGTTCGCCCATGGCGGTGATTTCACCGGTGAGGCGTTTGATCTCGGCGTCGTAGCTCTTGACGATGTGATCGTGGGAAACGTTCATGGTTCTCTTCTCTGCGTATCGCGATTCAAACCCGGAACATGAAAAACCAGATGTCCCAGGACAGCAACAGGATGCCCAGCGCGCATAGCCATACGCCTGCGGCCAGCACCCAGTAGATCAATCGGCCGTGATTGAGGCCCGATCTTTGCTCTTCCTTGATGGCTTCGTCTGCATTCATCCGAATCGCCCCGTGATGTAATCCTCGGTCTGCTGCTTGTCCGGCTTGGTGAATATCTTTTCGGTGCCGCCGAACTCGATCAGTTCGCCCATGTACATGAAAGCCGTCATGTCCGAGACGCGCGCGGCCTGCTGCATGTTGTGGGTGACGATCACGATGGTGTAGTCGCGCTTTAGTTCCTCGATCAACTGTTCGATGCGGCCGGTGGCGATCGGATCCAGCGCCGAAGTGGGCTCGTCCAGCAACAGCACGTCGGGTTTGAGTGCAACCGCGCGCGCGATGCACAGGCGCTGCTGCTGGCCGCCCGAGAGGCCCAGCGCGTTCTGGCCCAGTTTGTCTTTGACTTCGTCCCAGAGCGCCGCCGCACGCAATGCCTGCTCGACGCGGTCGTCCATCGCATCACCTTTCAGCTTTTCGTGGTGGCGGATGCCCCAGGCGATGTTGTCGCGGATCGACATCGGGAACGGCACCGGCTTCTGGAAGACCATGCCGATCTTGCTGCGCAGCCGGTTGATCGGATAGCGCGCATCCAGGATGTTCTCGCCGTCGAGGATGATCTCGCCGCTGGCCTGCTGCTTCGGATAAACCGAATAGATGCGGTTGAAGATGCGCAGCAAGGTCGATTTGCCGCAGCCCGATGGCCCGATGATCGCCGTTACCTGCAGAGCGGGAACATCGAAGGAGATTCCTTTCAGCGCGCGGAAATCCCCGTAGCGGAAATCCAGTCCGCGCACCGCGAGCTTGACGCGTTGCGACTCGTTGGCAGCCACGGTGGCAAGAGGTTCGAGTGTCTGATTGGCCGTGTCGTTCATCGGGGCGAGGATCATCAGTCTTGCGCCATGTGTGAGCGGTGCAGATACCAGCGTGCCGCCAGACCCAGCAGCAGCACGAACAAGGTGACGACCAGCGCGCCGGCCCAGGCCAGCGCGTGCCAGTCTTCATAGGGGCTCATCGCGAACTGGAAGATCGCAACCGGCACGCTCGACATCGGTGCGTCGGGTTTCGCGCTCCAGTACTGATTATTGAGCGCGGTGAACAGCAGGGGCGCGGTTTCGCCGCTGATGCGGGCCAGCGCCAGCAGGATTCCCGTGATGATGCCGGGGCGTGCCGATCTCCACAGCACCTGCGCGGTGACTTTCCATTGCGGCACGCCCAGGGACAGCGCGGCTTCGCGCATCGCGCCCGGCACCAGTTGCAGCATTTCGTCGGAAGTGCGCACCACGATCGGCAACACAATCAGCGCCAGTGCCAGCGCACCTGCGATCGCGGAGAAATGGCCGCTGGGTCGCACCACGATCGAATAGACGAACAAACCCAACACGATGGAGGGCGCGGAAAGCAGGATGTCGTTCAAGAACCGGATGGCTTCGCCCAGTTTGCTGCGGCGTGCATATTCGGCCAGCCAGGTGCCGGCCAGAACGCCGATGGGCGCGCCGATCGCGATCGCCAAGCCGCTCATCAGCAGGCTTCCGAACAGGGCGTTGGCCAGGCCGCCACTTTCGCCCGGCGGCGGCGTCATCTTCGTGAACAGATCCGGATTCAAGGCGTGGATCCCGCTGATCAGCGTGGTCCACAGAATCCACACCAGCCAGAACAGCCCGAACACGGCGGCGCAACCGGACAGGATCAACGCGGCCGCGTTGCGCACACGTCGGCGGCGATACAATTTTTCGGCCACGATCATCGCGCTCACGCAAAACCCCGCTTGCGCTCGATCCTGCGCAGCATCAAGCGCGCAATTGCCAGCACGATGAACGTCAACACGAACAATAGGAAACCCAGTGCGATCAGGGAGGAGCGATAGATCTCCGAATCCGCTTCGGTGAATTCGTTGGCGATCGCCGCGGCAATGGAATTGCCCGGCATCAGGAGCGACGCGGTCAAATCGTGTGCGTTGCCGAGCACGAAGGTCACCGCCATGGTTTCGCCCAGCGCGCGGCCGAGTCCCAGGAACACGCCGCCGATCACCGCCTGGCGCGTGTACGGCAGCACGATGTCCCAGGCCACTTCCCAGGTGGTCGCGCCGAGCGCGTAGGCCGACTCCTTCAGGCGCCTGGGTACGGTGAGAAAAACTTCCCGCATCACCGATGAAATGAACGGGATCACCATGATCGCCAGCACGATGCCGGCGGTGAGCATGCCCAGGCCCAGCGGCGGCCCGGAAAAGAACATGCCGATCAAAGGCAGATTTCCCAGATGCGCATCGATCCAGGGATCGACATGCGCAGCCATGAAGGGCGCGAACACGAACAGGCCCCACATGCCGTAGATGATCGAGGGAATGCCCGCGAGCAATTCGATTGCGGAAGCGACCGGCTGCCGCAACCAGCCCGGCGCCACTTCGATCAGAAACAGCGCGATGCCGAAACTGGCCGGCACGGCCAGCAGCATCGCGATCAGCGCGGTAACCACCGTGCCGATGACCGGCACCAGAGCGCCGAAATGGTGATTGACGGCATCCCAATCGGTCGAGACCAGGAATTTCCAGCCGAAGGTGGCGAAAGCCTGGCGCCCGCCCCAGGCCATCGACAGCGCAGCGCCCAGCAACGCCAGCGCCACCAGCGCGGCACAACCGCCGGCGAACCAGCGGAATGCGCGATCGCCGAACAGATCGCGCGCCGCGATTGCATCGCCGTCATCGCGCATTGTTCCGAGTGAAGCAGGATTGGCGTTCAACGATTCACCTCGTCCGCCGTGTCAATCGGCACGACATTTCGATCGGAGCCGCCGCGGACGAGGCTCGATGGCCCCGTCCGCCAAATGGCAACTTCCTTGTCGTGTTCCGTCCGCTACCGAACGGGCCGCCTTCCCTCGCATTGAAGCCGTCACTGCTGGAACTGGGTTTTCCAATACGTTTCGATGCGCTGCGCCAATGAATCCGGCAGCGGCACATAGTCGAGCGACTGGGCCTGCGACTGGCCGTGCTCGAGCGACCACTTGAAGAAGTCGAACGCCACCTTGCTGCGTTCGGCGTTCTTCGGTTTCTTGTACATCATCACCCAGGTGGTGGCGGTAATCGGCCACGCCTGCGGACCCGGCGCGTTGGTCATGATCAGGTTGAAATCCTGCGCGTGTTCCCAGTCCGCCGTGTCGGCAGCGGCCTGGAACGTATTCGCTTCGGGTTGCACGAACCGGCCGGCAGCGTTGCGCATTTGCGCGTAGCTCATCTTGTTCTGCAGGGCGTAGGCGTATTCGACGTAGCCGATGCTGTTGCGGATCTGCTTGACGTACACGGCAACGCCTTCGTTGCCTTTGCCGCCCACGCCGCTCGGCCATTGCACCGCGGTGCCTTCACCCACCTTGGATTTCCAGGCGGGCGAGACCTTTGACAGATAGTTGGTGAAATTGAACGTGGTGCCGGAACCGTCGGAACGATGCACCACCGTGATGCGCGCATCGGGCAACTGCACGCCGGGATTGAGCGCCGCGATGGCCGGATCGTTCCAGGTCTTGATCTGACCCAGAAACATTTCCGCCAGCGCGGCGCCGTCGAGTTTCAATTGACCTGCGCCGATCCCCTCGACATTGATCACCGGCACGATGCCGCCGATCACCACCGGGAACTGCCCGAGTCCCGATTGCTTCAATTCATCCGCAGCAAGAGGTTTGTCGGATGCGCCGAAATCGACCGTGCCGGCCTTGATCTGCGCGATGCCGGCGCCCGAACCGATCGACTGGTAGTTGACGTGATTGCCGGTCTGCGTGCTGTACGCCGCGGACCACTTCGACAGCACCGGATAGACGAAGGTCGAACCCGCGCCGGTGATATCCGTGGCATGCGCCGCCGCGCCGAGCATCGCGGCCGCCGCAAACACGGCAAGGCGACTCTTGAAGGAAACGGGGTTGAACACGGTGAGCTCCTGTGGGTGGGACACCGCGTATTTGAGCTTGCGTGTGTTGCAGGCCTATGAGCCGGACGTTGCAGTTGCGTGACAAGACGGTTGTCTCGGAACTGTCACCGAGACTGCATCACGGTGTAACCGGAGCGCTGCACGCTTAACGCTGCGGTAACCAATCAACCAGGGAGATTTCCATGCGTTCCAAAGTTCTCGCCGCGGCCGTCACGCTCGCCTTGGGCGTCGGCGCCCTCGCCACGGCAAATCCCGCGTCGGCGCAGTCGTCCGATGCGGCCGAAATCGCGCAACTGAAGGCACAGCTCGCCGCGATGCAAGCGAAGATCGACCAGCTCGAGCAACGCACGGACGCACAATCTGACATCAACGTCAGCACGCAGCAAAACCTGGAAGCGATGCAGCAGAAACAGGAGTCGCAGGAGAAGTCTACCGATTGGTTCAGCAACACCAAGATCGGCGGGACCTCGTTCATCGACTTCACCAACGTCGACCAGACCAGGAACGGCAGCAAGACCGATGCCTCGGGAAGCGGGCTGGACGTCAAGCGCTTCTATCTTTCCGTCGACCACAAGTTCAACGACATCTGGTCGGCGAATCTCACCACCGATTTCAACTACACCAGCGTCACCGGCGAGACGCAGTTGTTCGTGAAGAAGGCCTACCTGCAGGGCACGTTCGATCCGATGTTCACGCTGCGGGTGGGGTCGGCCAACATGCCGTGGATTCCCTTCGTCGAGGACTACTACGGTTACCGCTTCGTGGAGAACACGCTGATCGATCGCGTCAAGTTCGGTACCTCCGCGGACTGGGGAGTGCACGCACTCGGCGACAACGGTGTGTTCGATTACGCCGCCTCGGTCGTGAACGGTGGCGGCTACAAAAATCCGACGCGCTCCAACAGCGTGGATTTCGAAGGACGCGTGGGCCTGACGCCGATCCCGGGATTGGTATTCGCCGTCGGCGGATATACCGGCGATCTCGGCAAGGACACCAAGTCCGTTCCGGCATTGCACGATGCGCACCGCTACGACGGGGTGATCGCATACAACGCCAACAACCTGCGCCTGGGCGCCGAGTACTTCAAGGCGAGCAACTGGACCACCGTCACTTCGCCGGACACCGATTCGGCCAATGGCTGGTCACTCTGGGGAAGCTACGATTTCGGCGCGGCGGCGCTGTTCGCACGCTACGACCGCATCAACCCCAGCAAGGCTCTCGATCCCAGCCTGAAGGACACCTATTACAACCTGGGTCTGGCGTTCCCGATCACCAAGGGCGTGCGCATCGCCGTCGCGTACAAGCATGAATCCCTGCGCGACGACACCAGCACCGACACCAAGACGCGCGAAATCGGCGCCTGGGGTGAAGTGAAGTTCTGATCGGCATGCCCAGAGTACCGCAAATCGAGAGCGCCGGCGAAGGTCACTCTGCCGTACCGGAGATCCTTCGCAAGTACGGCATCGACACCTTCGCGCTGCTGTGCGCGGTCGCGCTGACCTGGTTCACGCTGAAACTCGGATGACCGTGCCGATTCTCCTGCCGCCCGAAAGCTTTCATGCGAGATCGCGCTTGGCGAATGCCGCGCGGCGGAGTAGAAAGCCGGATTGGTGCTACGCGCGAGAACGGGATGGACAGGACTTTTTCAGACGAAACGCTGCACGTACAGGCCACGGCGCTGGCGGAGATGTTGCGCGAGCGCAAGCAGATGCTGGCTACCGCCGAGTCCTGCACCGGTGGCTGGATCGCCAAGGTGCTCACCGATCTGCCCGGCTCATCGGCCTGGTTCGAATGCGGTGTGGTCGCCTACAGCTACGAAGCCAAGGAGGCACTGCTGGGTGTGCACCCGCACACGTTGGAGCGGCACGGTGCGGTCAGCCAGGAAACGGCGATCGAAATGGTTTCGGGCGCGCTGGCACGATTCGGAGCCAGCATCGCCGTCGCAGTCACCGGGATCGCCGGGCCTTCCGGCGGTACCGTCGACAAGCCGGTCGGCACGGTGTGGATCGCGTGGAAACGCCGCGGCGGCTACGCGCATGCAAAATTGTTTCATTTCGAAGGCGACCGCGAAGCGGTGCGCCGCCAGACCGTGGCGCGCGCACTGGAAGGCATCCGCGCGCAATTGTCGCAGTGATCTTCAGGCGGGCAGCAATCGCCGTTCGCGCAGAAATGCGCGCGCGTCTTCCGCATCGCCTTCGAACCACGCGCGGGTGGATCCGAGCCGGAACGAATAACCCCACGCATCCATGTCGCGGAAAGCGCGTTCGCGGCCGAAGCCGGGCAGGAAGTCGGCGAGCACGATCTGCAGATAACACGCCGCGTCTTCCTCGATCTGCGAATCGCTGGCATCGGTGTGGATGCGCGCGCGCCGTTGCGGATCGATGACCAGCAGGTGAGAGCCTTCGTGCAACAGCGAGTGCAGTGGTGTGTCCGCGCGAGCGTAGACGTTCGAACCGATCACGCCTGCCTCCGGCTCGCCCCAGTAGCAGCCGGGGATCGGAGCATCCTCATCGACACGGACCAGTCGCAGTCCTCTTTGCGCCAGCAATGCTTCGCAGGCCGGGAAACCGATGTCGGCGATGCACAGGACAGGTCTTTCGTCATTCCGGGGCCGCGCGTAAGCGCGGAACCCGGAATCTGCTTTTTCAGGCAATTGCAGAGCAGATTGCAAAGTCCGTCCGTGGACTTCGCCCTTCGGGCCAACCTTCGTTTGTCCAAATTCATTCCAGACGAATTTGTCCGGATCACAGCTTCGCGTTGTCCGGAATGACGAAGGAGGGCTCATGACACTTTTATATACAGGCGCGCTCACGCTCCGCCCGCCGCCTTGACCGGCCCTTCCGGCAACGCCACCGACAGCTCCAGCACTTCGTGCTCGCCATCGCGTTCGACGTTGACCTGCACCGCGTCAGGGTCGACATTGACGTACTTGCGGATCACGGCCAGCACTTCGCCCCCAAGCAGCGGCAGGTAGTCCGGGCCGCCGCGCGTGGCGCGCTCCTGCGCCACGATGATGCGCAGACGCTCGCGCGCGATGTTGGCGGTGTTCCTGGGGCGCGCGCGCAGAAAATCGAGTATGCCCATCGCGAGATCCTCAGGTACCGAACATGCGCTTGAAGAAACCCTTCTTCGGCGCGTCGATGAAGCGCAATTCGATTTCGTCGCCGTCCAGCCGCGCCACCGAATCGGCGTACGCCTGGCCCGCGATCGAAACGGCATCGTGTATCACCGGCACGCCGGAATTGGAGGCCGCGAGCACCTGCTCGGATTCGGGGATCACGCCCAGCACCGGAATGCCGAGGATCTCCTCGACGTCCTTGACGCTCATCATTTCGCCGGCCTCCACGCGCACGGGGTTGTAGCGCGTCAGCAGCAGGTGCTGGCGCATCGGCCCGTCGCCGCGTTCGGCGCGGCGCGTTTTCGACGAAAGCAAACCGAGGATGCGATCCGAATCGCGCACCGACGAGACTTCCGGATTGACCACGACCACGGCGCGATCGGCGAAATACATCGCCAGGTGCGCGCCTTTCTCGATGCCGGCCGGCGAATCGCAGATCACGAAATCGAAACCGTCGGCGGCCAGTTCATCCAGCACGCGGCCGACGCCTTCCTGCGTCAGCGCGTCCTTGTCGCGCGTCTGCGACGCGGCCAGCACGTAAAGATTGTCGAGCCGCTTGTCGCGGATCAGCGCCTGCTTCAGCGTGGCCTCGTTATGGATCACGTTGACGAAGTCGTAGACCACGCGCCGTTC
>DASXWZ010000234.1:0-8771 GCA_036503375.1 Rhodanobacteraceae bacterium
CCCAGAAATGCGGGAACGGATGCGCGGGTGCCGTGGCATCGATCGTGACCGTTTCGCTGGCGGCGGGTGCGGCTGCGGCGCCGCCGGATGCGAAGACCAGCAACGCGGCGGACAGGATCGGGGCGAACAGGATCGGTTTCATGCGGCAACGGGCGATTGCAGAATCGCGCACGATAAGACCGGCGACGGGCGAACACCAGCGGCGTGCGGATGATGCGCGGCGCCGAAACTGCGACAATGCGGGTGATGTTCACCCCTCGCGGCCTCGATCACATCGTCCTGCGCGTGCGCGATGCCGCTGCCATGCGCACGTTTTACTGCGAGGTGCTGGGCTGCGCGTTCGAACGCGAGCAACCGGAAATCGGCCTGCTGCAATTGCGGGCGGGTGCGTCGCTGATCGATCTGGTGGATGTCGAAGGCAAGCTCGGCCGCAAGGGCGGTGCACCGCCGGGGATGGGAGCGCGCAACGTCGATCACTTCTGCCTGCGCGTCGAACCGTGGGACGAAACGGCGATCCTCGATCACCTGCGCGCGCACGCCGTGGCCATCGGCGAGATCGGCCAGCGTGATGGCGCCGAAGGCGACGGCCCGTCGATCTACATCGACGATCCGGAAGGCAACACGGTCGAGTTGAAGGGGCCGCCGGTCCGCACCTGAAACCGGCGACGGGAGTTCACTCGAAGTTTTCACGTCGCGCATCGTGAGATGCGCGGGTGGAACATGCGCAGGTAAAGCCGCATGTCCGTCGCGGCGCTAAACTGGAAGGTCCGATGGTCGTGCCGGCGAGGCACCTGGCTGTCGGTCCCTCGATTTCAACAGCTTGCATGAATCAGTTCGAGTAATCCGGTGGCAACGAACGCGCCCGTTTCATTGCTCGAAACCCGGCAGGTCTGGAAAGGCCGCGCCGCGCCGGTCATCGCGCCCGCGCAGCCCACGGGCTGGCTGCTACTGGATGCCGTGTTGCCAGCGGGCGGCTGGCCGGATGCGGCACTGACGGAAATCCTGCTGCCTGCAGACGGCGTGGGTGAATTGCAATTGCTGATGCCGACGCTGGCGCGCTTGAGCCGGACCGATCGTCCTGTGCTGCTGGTCGCGCCGCCGTATGCGCCGTGCGTGGCCGGCTGGCGCGCGCGGGGCGTGGACATGCGCAAAGTCGAGATCGTGAATGTCGAACACGAGCGCCAGGTTTTGTGGGCAGCGGAGCAATCGCTGCGCGCGGGTTGTTGTTCGGCGGTGCTGCTGTGGCCGAAGCAAATCGACGAGCGCCAGTTGCGGCGCCTGCAGGTGGCCGCCGACAGCGGCCGTGCGCTGGCTTTCGTGTTCCGCGATCGCAGACATGCCGAACAGGCTTCGCCGGCCGCACTGCGATTGGAGATCCAAACGAATCCCGTGCAGTTGCGCGTGCGCAAGTGTCGCGGCGGTGCGGTGCCGGCGCAGCCGATTGCGTTCGAACCGGATATCGCTGTTCTTGAACGTTCTGCCCCATCCCTACCGACGTTGCACGGCTCGGACGTCCTGTCCTCGCCGGCAACCCCGCCCTCCGCTCCTGCTCCGGGCGCTCATCGGCGCGCGGACCCGCGGTCCGCAAGCGCGCCGATTCGCCCCCTTGAAGGTGAGGGCTTGCATTTGTCGCTTGAAGGAAAGGCGCCCGACTTCATACGGAAATGATGATGTCGTGGGCCTGCATTTCATTGCCGCATCTTGCCCTGGACGGTGTGCTCCGTCAGCGCAAGGCTGCTTCTGCGCCATTGGTGCTGATCGACGGTCCGCCGCACGCGCGCGTTCTGGTGGATGTGAACGAAACCGCGGCGCGCGCGGGTTTGCGTACGGGGCAGGGGCTGACCGCCGCGCGTGCGCTGCTGGCGGAATTCGAGGCGGTGCCGTTCGATGCGAACGCGGTGGAACATTCGCATCGCTTCCTCGCCGCGGCCGCGTACCGCTACAGTTCGGAAGTCGCATTGCTGCCGGATGCGATCGTGCTGGAGATCGGCCGCAGTCGATCCCTGTTCGGACCGTGGCCGCAGTTGTCGCAGCGTTTGCGCGAAGACCTGACGCACCTCGGCTTCCGCCATCGCCTCGCCGCCGCGCCCACGCCGTACGCCGCGCGTGCCTTGGCCGAGCACGCCGAAGGGAGCGTGATTGCTGGCGCGAAGGATTTGCGTGCGGGTTTGTCGCGTTTGCCGATGCAGCACGCCGGCCTGCCCGGCGAAACCGCGACGACATTGATTTCGATGGGGCTGCGCACCCTGGGCCAGGTGCTGGACGCGCCGCGCGAGGGCCTGCGCCGGCGCTTCGGCAATGAGTTGTTGCAGTCGCTGGATCGCCTGACGGGCAATGCACCGGACGGGCTGGCGCGCTATCGCCCGCCGGATCGTTTTTCCCAGCGCATCGAATTCGAACCGGAAGTCGAGAATCTCTCTGCGCTGCTGTTTCCGCTGCGCCGCCTGATCGGCGACCTCGCCGCCTATCTTGCCGGTCGGGACGGCGGCGTGCAGCGTTTCGCGTTCGAGCTCGAACAGGCCAATTGCGGCACGCGCGCCAACGATTGCACGCGGGTGCAAATCGGATTGCTGGAACCGCTGCGCGATGCGGAGCAGTTGTTCGAATTCTCGCGCGGTCGGCTGGAGGCGCAGCGATTGCGCGCGCCAGTGCGCGCCTTGCGCCTCATCGCGAACGAATTGCCGCCGTTCGTGCCGGCCGGTCGCGACCTGTTCGATCGCCGTCCGGCGCATGCACTCGGCATCGTGCAATTGCGCGAACGCCTGCGCGCACGGCTGGGCGACGATGCGATCTATACGCTGCACGACACGCTCGATCCGCGGCCCGAGCGCGCGCAGTCGCGCGAGGAAGATTCCGCACTCAACGCGATTTCATCGTCGCGGCCCACCTGGTTGCTGGATAAACCCATTCCGTTGCGCGGGGCGATGCCCGAATTGCTCGCGGGACCGGAGCGCCTGGAAACCGGCTGGTGGGACGGCGAGCCGGTGCGGCGCGATTACTACGTGGCGCGCACCGCGCAAGGGCAGCGCGCGTGGATCTTCTGCGCGGCCGGGCAGCGCGGACCGTGGATGCTGCACGGGTGGTTCGCATGAGCGCGTGCCGATACGCCGAGTTGCATTGCCTGTCGAACTTCTCGTTCGGCCGCGGCGCGTCCAGCGCACGCGAATTGTTCGAACGTGCGAAGGCGTGCGGTTACGAAGCGCTGGCGATCACCGACGAATGCTCGCTGGCCGGCATCGTGCGCGCCTGGGAAGCCGCGCGCGACACGAAGATGAAATTGATCATCGGCGCCGAAGTGCAGGTGCGCGACGGTCCCAAACTTGTATTGCTGTGCGAAGACAAGGCCGGGTATACGGCGTTGTGTCGACTGATCACGCAAGGCCGGCGCGCATCGGGCAAGGGCGAATACAAGCTGACGCGCGCGGATATCGAAGCCGGGATGCCGGGCGTGCTTGCGCTGTGGATTCCGGCAGGGAATCCGGATCGCGAACACGGCCGCTGGATCAAACGTGTTTTCGGTGATCGCGCATGGATTGCCGTGGAACTGCATCGCGGACCCGACGATGCGAAGCGCCTGCAAACCTTGCAGCGCATCGGTGAAGAACTCGACATGTCGCTGGTCGCAGCCGGCGACGTGCACATGCACGTGCGCGCGCGCCTGCCCTTGCAGCACACCCTCACCGCGATCCGCCATCGCACCACGATCGCGCAGGCGGGTCCGCTGCTGTTCCCCAATGGCGAGCGGCACCTGCGCCGGCGCGCGGAACTCGCGGCTTTGTATCCGCGCGAATTACTTGAAGAGACATCGCGCATTTCGGCGCGCTGCAATCTCGACCTGAAAGAAGCCGTGCAATACCGCTATCCGGCCGAACTGGTGCCGGAAGGGCACACGCCGGCGACCTGGCTGCGCGAATTGACGCAGCATGGCATCGATTGGCGCTGGCCGCAGGGCGCACCGGAAAAGGTGCGCAGGCAAATCGAGTCCGAACTCGAACTGATCGCGTACAAGGAATACGAAGCGTTTTTCCTGACCGTGCACGACGTGGTGCGCCACGCGCGCGCGCAGGGAATCCTCTGCCAGGGCCGCGGTTCGGCGGCGAACTCCGCGGTGTGCTACGCGCTGGGCATCACCGAAGTGGATCCGGAGCACGGCAACCTGCTGATGGAGCGGTTCATCAGCCGCGAGCGCGACGAGCCGCCCGACATCGACGTGGATTTCGAACACGAGCGGCGCGAGGAAGTCATCCAGTACGTCTACGAGAAATACGGCCGCGAGCGCGCGGCGCTGGCCGCGACCGTGATCTGCTATCGGGGAAAAAGCGCGGCGCGCGACGTCGGCAAGGCGATGGGCCTGTCGCCCGAACAGGTCGACCAGTTGAGCCGCGCGGTCGGCTGGTGGGACGGCGCGAGCGCGCTGGACCAGCGCCTGCGCGAACGCGGTTTCGATCCGGATTCGCCTTTGCTGAAACGCGTGCTCATCCTCACCGCGCAATTGCTGGACTCACCCAGGCATTTGAGCCAGCACGTCGGCGGCTTCGTGATTTCCGACGCGTCGCTGTCGGAACTGGTGCCTGTCGAGAACGCGGCGATGCCGGACCGCACCATCATCCAGTGGGACAAGGACGATCTGGACGCGATGGGTTTGCTGAAGGTCGATTGCCTGGCGCTGGGCATGCTGACCTGCATCCGCAAATGCTTCGACCTGTTGAAACAACATGGGCGAGGCGATTGCACGATCGCCGGCATTCCGAAGGATGATGGCAAGACTTACGAAATGATCCAGCGCGCCGACACCATCGGCGTATTCCAGATCGAAAGCCGCGCGCAGATGAGCATGCTGCCGCGCCTGAAGCCGAAGAGTTATTACGATCTCGTCATCCAGGTGGCGATCGTGCGGCCCGGACCGATCCAGGGAGACATGGTGCATCCGTATCTGCGCCGCCGTCGGGGCGAGGAGAAGGTCGACTATCCGTCGGAAGAAACGAAATCCGTTCTGGAGCGCACGCTGGGCGTGCCGCTGTTCCAGGAGCAGGTGATGCGGCTGATGATGGTTGCCGCCGGTTACACGCCGGGTGAAGCCGACCAGTTGCGCCGCGACATGGCCGCGTGGAAACGGCGCGGCGGCATGGAAAAGCATGAGGATCGCATCCGCGCGGGCATGGGCGCGCGCGGATACACGCCGGAATTCGCCGAGCGCACATTCAACCAGATCAAGGGTTTCGGCAGTTACGGTTTTCCGGAAAGCCACGCGGCGAGCTTCGCGAAACTCGCATGGGCATCTTCATGGCTGAAATGCCATCACCCGGCCGCGTTCGCCTGCGCGCTGTTGAACAGCCAGCCGATGGGTTTCTACGCACCCAGCCAGATCGTGCAGGACGCGCAACGGCATGGCGTGCGCGTGCTGCCGGTGGACGTGCGTCATAGCGACTGGGACTGCACGCTGGAAAATCCACATGGTGAACTGGCGATACGCCTGGGTTTCCGGCAGATGCGCGGTTGTTCGGAAAAAGCCGCGCAACGACTGATGGCCGCGCGCGCGCAACGGGCATTCACCGATGTTGCCGACCTGTGCGCACGCGCGTCACTGGATTCGCACCATCGCACGCTGCTGGCACAAGCCGGGGCGCTGCGCGGTCTGGCCGGGCATCGTCATCGCGCGCACTGGGCGGCGATCGGCGTAGAAGCGCACCGGCCCTTGTTCGAGCATCGCAGTCCGGATGAAGCGGCGATGCGCCTGCCACTGCCTTCCGTCGCAGAAGACGTGCACGCCGATTACGCGCATACGGGTTTGACGCTCGGTCCGCATCCGTTGAAATTGCTGCGTCCGCGGCTGCGCGCCAAACGCTGGCTGGATTCGAAACAGTTGCAGGACCTGCCGCACGAGAGCGAAGTCCGGCTCGCCGGCCTGGTGACACAACGCCAGCGCCCCCAGACCGCCAGCGGCGTCACCTTCATCACGCTGGAAGACGAGCACGGGCCGGTCAACGTGATCGTGTGGCGCGATGTCGCCGCGCGCCAGTGGCGGCCGTACCTGGAAGCGAAACTGCTGGGCGTGCAGGGCAGATGGGAACGCGTGGACGGCGTCAGCCACCTGATCGCGCATCGGCTGTTCGATGTCAGCGACATGCTGGGCGAGCTGGATGCGCGCTCGCGGGATTTTCATTGATCGAGCGAGGCGCGTTTGCGCGATGCGGAGTAGCGCATCTCGCGCGCCGAGGGGGGTGAGGCATGGACACCGAACGGAAAGATGCTCCATGGATGGAGTTCTTGCGCAACAACGCAGGGCAACAACATCTTCGTCATTCCGGGGCCATCGCCGGTCTCACCGGCGATGAAACCCGGAATCCATTTTGCTCTTTCATCAGAATGGGAGAAGAACAACATGGATTCCGGCTTTCGCCGGAATGACGACCGTTATTTGGCCGCCTCCGCCACCTTCCGCAAATCCTCCACCAATTGATTCCATGCGGCTTCGCGCGCCTGCGGATCGCTCGCCATGCGCAACAACGCCGAAGGATGCCAGGTCGCGATACCTCGCACGCTCTCGCCCAGTTCGCGCCATTGCCCGCGCTCGCGCGTGATGCGAAAGGCGTTGCCGAACATCGTCTGCGCTGCCATCGCGCCCAGGCCGACCACGATGCGTGGTTTCACCCGCAGCAATTCTGCGGCGAGCCACATTCGGCAGGCGGCCTGTTCCGAGGCGTTCGCGCTCTTGTGCAGACGGCGCTTGCCGCGCAATTCGTATTTGAAGTGTTTGACGGTATTGGTGAGATACAGCGATTCGCGCTGCAAACCGGCCGCTTCCAGCGCCTGATCGAGCAGATGCCCCGCCGGACCGACGAATGGACGGCCTTCGATGTCTTCCTGCGCACCGGGTTGTTCGCCGATCAGCATGATCATGGCGCGTTGCGGACCTTCGCCGAACACGGTTTGCGTCGCGCCGCGCCAGAGCGGGCAGGCTTGGCAATCGGCCGCTTCGCGGCGCACCTGCGACAGGCGACCGCGCGGGATCACGCTCGCCGGCTTGGCCAGCGGCACGTCCGGTGTCCCGGAAGGCCCGGAACCGGCTTTGCGGCGATCCGTCACGCCGCGACCATTGCGCCGGCAGCGTGCACCCGATGTCAATTCCGCGCGCCGGCTTGGCCCCCTTGGGTCAAGCGGCGATCAAACCTTTGCGCGCAAGGGTTTGATGGGGGTTGTGGAGATATGGGATGCAGGTAGAACCGAGACTTGCGGGCAACTCGAAATCTCCTGATGGATAGCGCCGCGAGCCGGGAGCGGCTAACATCCGGGTTTTCGCCGCGCACGGTGCGCGGCAGCGGCAGAGCGCAATGCCATGCGCTTTCCCGCATCACGACATGCAGAAGAAGCGGAGATTGCTGGCATGACGCGAGTGCTCGAATTCATCGTGGCCATCATCCTGGTGTTCATCGCGGCCGTCGTGGTGGGCGTGTTCCTGCCTTCGCACGGCCACATCGAGCGGTCGCTGTCCATAAGCCACGATCCGCACCAGACCTACGATCTCCTCAACAATTTCCGCCGTTTCGACGATTACGCGGGAGTGGTGCTGAAGCAACAGGATCCCGGGCTGCAAGTGAGCGTTTCCGGCGCGCCTTACGGACCCGGTGCCAAAGTGAGCTGGAGCGGCGGCATGGATCAGGTCCCGGAGAGCACGCTCACCAACCAGTCCGGCAACCTCGATCCGACCGGCAAGGGCGAGATCAAGTGGACGCTGGACAGCGCCGCGTGGCGCGGGCACAACAAGCTGTTCACGCTGGATCTCCAGCCGACCAACAACCAGCGCCTGACCAAGGTCACCTGGTCCTATGACGTGGACTATGGCTGGAATCTGCTGGATCGCTATTCGCGCTTTTTCCTGCGCGGCGATCCGGACACGCTGATCCAGTACAGCCTCAATCATCTGCAGGACCAACTGGCGGCGATCCCCAACGTCGATTACACCAAGACGCCGATGCGGATCGTGGCCACGCCCGCGCAACCGATCCTGTTCGTCTCCACCCAGGCGCCGCGCACGCTGGACGACGTGGATGCCGCCACCGCCAAGGCGATGCAACAGATCGACGCGGCGATCAAGAAACTCGGCGTACACCAGAACGGCCCGCGCATCACGCTCACCACCGATTACGGCGACGAGAACTACGTGTTCGACGTGGCGGTGCCGATCGACGCGACCAGCCTCACCATCAACGGCCAGGCGGTCGATCTCACCAAGCTGACCGCGCAGGCAGAAAACGCGCCCGGTGCGACACCGGTGACCGCGGGTTCCGCGGGCGCTCCGGCAGGCGGCTCGTCCGCGGGCGCGCCAGCCAGCGGCGCATCCTCGGCTACGCCTGCCAGCGGCAGCTCGGCCGGCGCACCGCCACCGGAACTCAAGCCGGGCATCATCGACTCCAAGGGCAACCTGGTCGTGGACGCCAACGTGCGCGCGGCGATGCTGCCGGGTGGTCCTGCGCTGGAAGGCGACTGGGAAGGCACGCCCGCGGGCATTCCGCTGATGCGCCTCGCATTGAAGTCCTACTCACTGACGCACGGTTACGCCTTCGACGACACCACGCATCGTTATTACGATGAACTGGTTTCGCTGCCCAACGTAGCCTACGACCAGCAAGCCTTCCGCGTGTTCCTGCCGCTGCTGGGGGACAACGTGCCGCAGCAGACGCCCGAGCAGGCGTCCGGCAAGGTCGGCCCGCTGCCACCGTTGAACCCGGCGGCGTGGCAGGGTGGAAATGCGAATGCGCCCGAAGCGGCCA
>DASXWZ010000235.1:0-4658 GCA_036503375.1 Rhodanobacteraceae bacterium
ACCAGCGCCCACCGCCGAGCCGCCGGTGCGAGCGCGACGACAAGAATCCTCTTCAAATCTTCCATTCTTCGTTCTCCTTTGCTTGTAACGCGCAGCCAGTCTGCGCCGGCCTTGCTGCCAGCGTGTTGTCAGCAGTGGCACGGCTATCGATACGCCGCGACAATGCAGTCTTTCGTGACCGGAACTCGCCCATGATTTCCCTGACCCAGTTCCTGATCGAGGAGCAGCGCACGCACGGTGCGGTGAATGCCGATTTGCGCCTGCTGATCGAGGTGCTGGCGCGCGCCTGCAAGCGCATTTCGATCGCCGTGGGCAAGGGCGCGCTCGGCGGCGTGCTGGGCAACGCCGGTACAGAAAACGTGCAGGGCGAGGCGCAGAAAAAACTGGATGTGATCTCGAACGAGATCCTGCTCGAGGCCAACGCCTGGGGCGGGCATCTGGCTGCCTGCGCGTCCGAGGAAATGGAAGATCCGCACCCGATCCCCGACGCGTATCCCAAGGGCAACTACCTGATCTTGTTCGATCCGCTTGATGGGTCGTCCAACATCGATGTCAACATCTCGGTCGGCACCATCTTTTCCGTGTTGCGCGCGAGCGACGATCATGCCGAGCCGAACGCCCGGGATTTCCTCCAGCCGGGCACGCAGCAGGTTGCCGCGGGCTATTGCGTCTACGGCCCGAGCACCATGCTGGTGCTGACCACCGGCCATGGCGTGCACGCGTTCACGCTCGACCGGGAACTCGGCAGCTTCATGTTGACATCACGGAACCTGACCATCCCTGCGGATACCCGGGAATTCGCGATCAACATGTCGAACCGACGGTTCTGGGAGGCGCCGATGCGGCGCTACGAGGATGACTTGCTCGCAGGAAAGGAAGGGCCGGGCGGCAAGGACTTCAACATGCGCTGGGTAGCGAGCATGGTGGCGGACGTGCATCGCATCCTCACGCGCGGCGGCATTTTCATTTATCCGATCGACGCCAAAACACAAGAGCAGGGCGGCAAGCTGCGCCTGATGTACGAAGCCAATCCGATGGCCTTGATCGTCGAACAGGCCGGCGGTGCCGCGAGCACCGGCCGCGAACGCATCCTCGAAGTGACGCCGCAGAAACTGCACCAGCGAGTGCCGGTGTTCCTGGGTTCAAAAAACGAGGTGGAGCGCGCTACGCAATACCATCACGCCGCCGACGAAGCCGGCGTCACTTGAGAAATGCGGACACGTACAGCCCGCCCTCACGCGCAGGGACACGCATAAACCCGACGAAATACCGCCCCGACTCGGGTGCAGCCTCGGGGGCAGGCCTCTACTCGGACGGATCCTTTCGCCGCGTGCGTGCGACACCGGTAAGAATGCCGATCCCGAGCAGCACGATTACGCCCACCACGATCCATTGCGCGGGCAGGTGCGCGAGCCAGGCACCGTAGGCCAGCCCGCAAATCACGACGATCGTGCCCAGCAGATAGAGTGCGAACGACATGGTGACTTCCTTGTGTGGGAGCCGCCGGAATATTAGTGCGCAGGCACTCTGAAGACCGGCGGAACGCGGGTCGTCCGCCTCAGAACAGCCTGCCTTGCGGCGAGGCTGCGCGCGGCGGCGCGAACTTCGAGGTATCCAGCCGCTCGCCAACGCGCCGCATGTAGCCGAATTTCGCACAGGCTACGTCGAAGCGCCGCGCCAGCAACTGCGCGAATACGCCCTGGCCGTGCATTCGTGTGCGGAAATCCGGATCGTAGTCGCGGCCACGGTTCATCTGGCGTACCAGGCTCATCACGTGCTCGGCGCGTTGCGGCACATGGGCGTGCAGCCATTCGCGGAACAATTGCTTCAATTCGTGCGGCAGGCGCAAAGCGGTGTACCCGGCCACCTTCGCGCCCGCTGCCGCGGCCGCTTCCAGCACGTGCTCCATGTGGCGATCGTTCAGCGCCGGAATGATCGGCGCGACCAACACGCCACACGGCACGCCAGCGTCGTTCAATGTCCTGATGGCTTGGATGCGCCGATGCGGCGCCGACGCGCGCGGCTCCAGTTTCGCCGCGAGGCGGTTGTCCAGATGCGCGCAGGAAATGAACACGTGCACGAGATTTTGCTGCGCCATCGGCACCAGCAGGTCGAGATCGCGTTCGACCAGCGCATTCTTGCTGACGATCGTGCAGGGATGCTTCGTCTCCAGCAGCACTTCGAGGATCGAGCGCGTGATCCTGAGCCGCCGCTCGATCGGCTGGTATGGATCGGTGTTGGCACCCAGATTGATCGGGGAACAGCGGTACCCGGCCTTCGACAACTCCTTGCGCAACTGCTCTGCCGCGTTGGTCTTGGCGAACAGCTTCGTTTCGAAGTCCAGCCCCGGCGAAAGATTGAGATACGCGTGCGACGGCCGTGCGAAGCAGTAGACGCACCCGTGCTCGCAACCGCGATACGGATTGATCGATTGCTCGAACGGCACGTCGGGCGAATCATTGCGGCTGATGATCGAGCGAGCGCGCTCTTCGCTGACTGTGGTGGCCGGGCGTCGCGACAGCTCTGTCTCATCTGGTGATGTGTCCCAGCCATCGTCCTCGGCGCGGTGCACCGTCGGCTCGAACCGTCCTTCGGGGTTGCTGAGCGCGCCACGACCCTTGTGCGGGACCGGTGGGCGTGGTGACTCGTGGGAGGGCATGATGGAGCACTCTGCGCCGGCCGCGTCTCGCTCGACGCGACGGCGGATCGCCAACCATACGTCGTCCCGGCGTCGGCTGCTGCGCTATGATCCGGCGGCGGCGCTGGGTCGCGCGCCGGGCCATGTGGTGTGCATATGCGCTGGGGATTGACTGCCGCTGCCGTGCTGGGAATCCTGATCGCGGTCTTCTCGCGCTCTCCGGGCTGGGTCGCGTTCGGCGTGTTCGTCGGGCTGATGGGCGCGATCGGGGCCGCGTTGGCGTTCATCGACTTGCAGATCCGCGCCACGTCGCGGCCCGAGCACATGACCCAGAGCGAATTGGACGCGCTGAAAGCCACGCTGAAAACACCGTCCGATCGCCTGCCGCCGCCGGGATCGCGCTAGCCGCCGTTTCCGGTTTCCGTGCGCCGCGTCGTTTGCTACGCTGCGGCGGTTCATCCGCGGAGAGCTGCCATGAGCACGGTGCATCCGGTTCCCGGGAGGTTCGCCAAATCCGCGCGCCTATCGCGCGAGGAATACGAGCGGCTCTACACCGAATCGCTGCGCGATCCGGAGGGATTCTGGAAACGCATCGCGCAACGACTGGACTGGATCAGGCCACCCTCAAAGATCAAGGACACGTCTTTCGACGCGGACGATCTGCATATCCGCTGGTACGAGGACGGCGTGTTGAACGTGTCGGTCAATTGCCTGGATCGGCAACTGGAAAAGCGCGGCGACAAGACGGCGATCCTGTTCGAAGGCGATAACCCGAACGAATCGCGCGCGATCAGCTACCGCGAATTGCACGCAGATGTTTGTCGGTTCGCCAAGGCCCTGCGCAATCTCGGCGTTGAGAAGGGCGATCGCATCGCGATCTACATGCCGATGGTGCCGGAAGCGGCGGTGGCTATGCTGGCCTGCGCGCGCATTGGCGCGGTGCACTCGGTGGTGTTCGGCGGTTTCTCGCCCGACGCGCTGGCAGGACGGGTGGCCGATTCGCAATGCAAACTGGTGATCACCGCCGACGAAGGCCTGCGTGCGGGCAGGAAGATTCCGTTGAAAGCCAACGTGGACGAGGCACTGACGCGGCCCGGCACGACATCGGTGGAAACGACGATCGTGCTGCGCCGGACTGGCGGTTCCATATCGATGCAATCGCCGCGCGACCGTTGGTGGCATACCTTGATAGAAGGCCAAGCCGACCAGTGCGAGCCGGAGCCGATGAATGCGGAAGATCCGTTGTTCATCCTCTACACGTCCGGCTCCACCGGCAAGCCGAAGGGCGTGTTGCACACGACCGGCGGCTATCTGGTGTACGTCAGTTACACGCATGAAGTGGCATTCGACCTGCGCGAAGACGACGTCTACTGGTGCACCGCAGACGTGGGTTGGGTTACCGGACATTCGTATGTGGTGTACGGGCCGCTGGCCAACGGCGCGACTACGCTGATGTTCGAAGGCGTACCGAACTGGCCGGATGCTTCGCGCATCTGGCAGGTTTGCGACAAGCACAAGGTGACGTTGATTTATACGGCGCCCACCGCGATCCGCGCGCTGATGCGCGAAGGCGAAGCGCCGGTGAAGAAGATTTCGCGCGGGAGCTTGCGCCTGCTGGGCACGGTCGGCGAGCCGATCAATCCGGAAGCCTGGGAGTGGTACTTCAACGTGGTCGGCGATGCGCGTTGTCCGGTTGTCGACACGTGGTGGCAGACCGAAACAGGCGGCATCATGATCGCGCCGCTTCCCGGCGCCACCGCGATGAAACCCGGCGCGGCGATGCTGCCGTTCTTCGGAGTCAGACCTGCACTGGTGGACAACGAAGGCCGCACGCTCGCCGGCGCGAATGAAGGCAATCTGGTAATCACCGATTCCTGGCCGGGCCAGATGCGCACGGTGTACGGCGATCACCAGCGCTTCATCGACACGTATTTCAAGATGTATCCCGGGGTGTACACCACCGGCGACGGCGCGGAGCGCGATGCCGATGGCGACTGGAAGATCACCGGGCGCGTGGATG
>DASXWZ010000236.1:0-2441 GCA_036503375.1 Rhodanobacteraceae bacterium
CGGGGACATGGTCCCAGCCGGCGCCGCCGAGCAGGAAGACTTTTTCCGGCAATCGGCGCGCGGCTTCGAAGAAGAACGCACCCACGCGCGCCTCCCGGTCCGGCAGGCGGTTGCCGAGAAACGCGAGGTCCGCCGCATAACGCGATTGTGGTTCGACCGGATGGTGGGTGTCAGGATCGAGGGCGTTGTAGATCGGCACGCATTCCCGCGCGCCGAAAGCGCGATAGGCCGCCACCACGCGCGGGCCACCGCCGTAGGTGAGCACGAAGTCGTAGCAGGGAATGAGCGCGCGGAATGCGTCGCGCTGATCGGCCTGCAGGCGCTCGAGCGTGGCCGGTGCGTCCACGTCCCAGAAAACAACCGCCGTGGATGCGGATTGCAACGACAACACCCCGCGTTCCAGCAATGCGTCGTTGGCGCCGATGCCGCTGGCCTTCACCACCACGTCGGCGCCACGCGCATGCTCGAGTGCCGATCGCGCGCCGCTTTCGTCTCCGGCGTACACCACCACGCGCGCCCAGTCCGGTTCCTCGATGTCGCGATGATGCTGGCGATCGAACGCATCCGGTTCGTAAAAAGTGACGCGGTGTCCGCGCGCGTGGAGCGCGCGGATGATGCCGCGATAGTACGTCGCGGCCCCGTTCCAGTAAGAAGACAGGAGACTGGAACCGAAGAATGCGATGTTCAATCGCGCCTTCATGCGGCGGACTCCATTGTCGATCGTGCGTCGCCCGCAACGGATTCCGTTCGGGTCGCCGGCGTCCCCAGCGTCCGCAGGATCCGCAACAACTCGTCGACGCGGTGCGCACAGGTGTGGCGTGCGCGGATGGTGCGCAGCCCCTGCCCGCCCAGTGCACGAGCGAGTTCCGGATCATGGAGCACGCCGCGCAACTTGCGCCGCATGTCCGCGCCGTCATGCGCGACGAGATAGTCCTCGCCGGGCCGGAACAGCCCTTCGCAGTCGTCCCAGGGCGCGCACACGAGCGGAATGCCGCAGGCCAGCGCCTCGAACACGCGGATGGTCGGTATGCCGCGCAAGGCGCGCGCGTAAGGCGCGCGTGGCACGTGCACGGTGCATGAAAAACGCGCGAAGGTCTCCGGCACGCGGAAATTCGGCAGCCAGCCGCGATAGTCGATGCCGGCGCGGGCGAGCCGGTCCAGCGCATGCTGCGGATAGCGGACGCCGTGCACACGCGCGACCAGGCGCAGTGCGCGCACCGGCTCGATCAGGAACTCGGCCAGTTCGTGCGCGCGTTCTCCGTCGCCCCAGTTGCCGATCCATACCAGATCGCCTTTCTTGCTGACATGCGGCAGCGGCTTGAACACACGCGTATCCGCGGCTTCGTGCCAGGTCCAGGCGCGCACGCCGCGTTGTGCATAGCGCTGCCGCAACGCCTCGCCGAAGGCCAGCACTCCGTCGACATCCTCCAGCTCCAGACGCGCCATCTCCTCCGGTGCGGTGATCAGGCGATGGTGGGTGTCGTGGAACAGCAGTTTGAATCCGGACGGACGCGATCGCGGGGTGCGCCGTCGATATCCACCGAGGCGCCTCAGCAGGGCCGGGTCGTTCCACTCATGCACTATGACCACGTCTGCGCCGTCCAGCGCTCGGTCCAGATCCAGCCGTTGCAGGTCGTACAACCGGCTGCGCAATTGCGGGAATCGCGTGGCGAATTCACGCAACGGGATCTCGCCGTGTTCGGCACGCAGGTGTGCACGGCTCCAGCTTTGCGCCGGCTCGTAAACGTCCACGCGATGACCGAGCGAGAGAAGCTCGGTCACGACGCCGCGCAGGAAATGCGCGTTGCCGTGGTTCCAGTCCGACACCAGCGAGTGGTAGAACAGCACGAATTTCATGCGTGCGCCTCGCGTCCGTACGCTCGCAACATGCGGTGGCGCGCGCACAGGTCGCCGTAGCTCTCCAGATATGCATCCGCCATCGCCTGCGGCGTGAGGTGGCGCGCACGCCGGCGCGCGCGCGCCACGCTTCGCGCACGCAGGACATCATCCGAGATCAGCCGCTGCAGCGCCTCCGCAAGTGCATCGCGATCGCCGGGAGGCACGAAAAGCGCCGCGCCATCCCAGGTTTCGCGCAGGGACTCGATATCGCCCAGCACCAGCGCGCATCCGGCGTTTGCAGCTTCGAGGATCGAAAGACCGAACGGCTCGTAGCGTGCGGGCAGCGCGTAGATCGCGGCCTTGCCGAACCAGCGGCGCATCGCATCGGGACCGAGCTTGCCGAGCCAACGCACGTTCAAGAAGCCTGCGCGCGTTTCCCCGCACCCGCGACCCGGCGAGCGCGCGCGGCCGGCAATGCATACCGGCCACGGCACGCGCGCTGCCACTTCCGCCAGCGCGCGCAGGTTCTTGCCTTCATCCCAGATCCTGCCCGCGCCGAAAACGATGCCCTTCTTCGCGCATGCTTCGATGCGCGCATCCCG
>DASXWZ010000237.1:0-3977 GCA_036503375.1 Rhodanobacteraceae bacterium
TTGCAAGCGGTGATGCCGTAATAGCTCCCGTCGCCCTGTACACGCGGTTTCGTCAACGGGCCCATGTATGCAAACGGATCGGCAGCAATTTAACCGGCTCCAGCCCAGTCGCAACTGAAATTCAGTGCAAGGATTTCATGAACTGACAAGCTCCGAAGAGCCGCCTGCATAAATGATCCATGGCACGTGGCGAGACGTACCCGACATTCCCCGGGCAGCCAAAGGCTGCGCGCGTAGCACCTTATTCCCAGTCTCTGGACTACTGCTGACGTTGAACTACCAAGCAATCGCGTGAAGTGCTGAACATGAACTTGCCTGCCAGGCTTGGGTCTTGTGGAAGATCGGACCCGATCACCGTCTCGACTCGCGGTCGCAAGAACGTTCGCTCCACCTCTTCCCGCGCACCCTACAGCCGAACGATGTCGGCAATGATCCGTCGGCGTCCCTCACGCCCAGCTTCGCACCGACCGTGTAATCACCGTCGGGTGTTGCCCCGAAATTCCAGGCACGCACCCACTCGGCCGACAAGATCATCTTCGTGCCAGCGGCTCATGATCACCAGGACCGCGCCGTTCTTTTCCAGTCGAGTGTGGGCCGTGGATCGGAACCAGTCCCATAGTGACATCATTCGATCATGGAACGGCTATCCACAGGCGTTCGCCGTGCCGTTTCGGTTCCTGCAACAGGAGCGATCGCCGGCATTCGGCCTGTATCCGGAAGTCTCCCTCACTTCCGCGCCTGCCGCCCGCGACGATGCAAGAGCGTTGCTCGTGCTGGTCGCGATCTTGTCGCAGAAAACAAATCACCAGACGGCAAGCCAAGATATCCGCCGTTAAGACCTGTGGAGCCGTCGCCGAGGAATGGCTCAGCGGACAGCGCACGAGGGATCGGATTTGTACCGTTACGATGCGCTGCTGCGCGATTTGCGCCACCTGTGGCCGAACGCGCTACTGGTCAATCGCGCCAACCGCCCGCTCGAGCTGTTGGGCGCCGACATCGCCGCAGGCCTGGCCGATGCCGAGGTGGTTGCCCGCTGGGCGCTGGCCAATCCCGATTTCGTCGAACGGTTCCGGCGCGGCGCGCCGCTCAACGAGCCGGACCCGGCCACGTTCTACGGCGGCGGCGCCATGGGCTATACCGACCATCCGATCCTTGGCGAACTCGCGCGACGCATAGCGTGAGCCGCGCGACGGCAATCGCGGCAACGTTCGTATCCCGCGACGCCACCGCGAGCGATGAAGCAAGCAGTTCCCTGATGCCGTACAACTCCAATAAAGGACACGTGACATGAACAGACTGGATTTCGTGCTGCCCGACGAGCGTGCGCAGGCCCGCCGCCGTTGGGCGTGCGGGCCCCAATCCTCACCGCGCAGGTCTGGCCGGCCGCGCCAGATTGAATGAATCGTTTTTGGCTTGTCCGGAAGCGGGATCAGCCGCTGCTGCCGCTCATCGGTGGACCCTGCTAGTTCATCGATCCGGACTGCGTCGCCGGCCGTTGCGAGCATTGCAGGTACTCGGCTTGCGACAGCTTGCCATCGTGGTCCACATCGCAACCGGGGAAACGCTGCCCGCTGTCGCCGCTGTGCATGAACTCGCTCTGGTCCACGAACCCGTCGTGGTTCGTGTCCATGTTCCTGAAGGCCATGGACGCTTCCTGCGGACTCATGTTCTGGCTCAGACCGCCGCCCGAATTGCTGAGCTGGCCGGCCGGTTTGTTGCCCGTGGTGCTGGCCGGCGCCATGGGCGTGTCCTGTGGCGTCGGGGTATTCACGGCTTGGGCATAACCGCAGGTCGCGCACAATGCCAGCGCGGCGCCGCTGAAAATCATCGTGATGGTTCGCATGGGAACTCCTGATCCGTGGAGAGGCGCGCCCTTTGCTTTCTCATTCGGCGCGGACGTCATCCTGCCGGCGACGCCGTAAAGTTTTTGCCAACGCGAAAGTGCGCGGCGCTCACAACTCCCGAACGACGCGGAAGCCCACGCGCCCGCTGCGCGCATCGACGGTCGCGGCCTGACGGAAAGCTGAGCGGTCCTGATCCGGCGCGCTGCCCCAGGAGCCGCCGCGGACCACGCGCTCCGCGCAACCGGGATTCACCCACGCGCCGCCGTCGCGCGGAGCGCGCGTGTAATTGTCGTGCCAGCAATCGGCCGCCCATTCCGAAACATTGCCGCCGATGTCGTAGAGGCCGAACGGATTGGCGGCGAAGCTCATCACCGGCGCGGGTCCCCACCAACCATCGTCGTAATTGCGGAAGGCGTTCGACCAGCTGCGGTGCGAAGGCGAGCGGTCGCCGCTGCCGGTGAGGTTCTCCAGCGGTTTCGACGGCGCGTTCTCGCCCCACCAATACGCGGTGCCGGTGCCGCCGCGCTCGGCGTATTCGAATTCAGCCTCCGTGGGCAATCGGTATTCCTTGCCCGTTCGCTGCGACAGCCACTGCGCGTAGGCACGCGCATCGTTCCAGGAAACGTTCACCACAGGATCGTTGTCGCGCGCGCGCTTGCCCGCATAATCGTCGCGCCAGTCGGCGTCGGCCTGCACCTGCATGCGGCCGCTGGCCTCGTCATACACAGAAGCGCCGCCCAGCCGGTCGGAATCGGGCGTATAACCCGAAGCGCGCACGAATTCGCGGAACTGCGCCACCGTCACTTCCGTACGCCCCATCGCAAAACCCTTTCCGATGTCGACTTCGTGCTGCGGCTGTTCGGAATTTTCGCGGCCGCGTTCATTGCCCGGCGCGCCCATCTCGAAACTGCCGAGCGGAATCACCACCGTCGCCGGACCGCTGCCGACGATGTCGAGATAGCGATCCGAAATTACCTGCCCCGGGCGATAGCTCGAATAAGTGCGCGCATCCTGCACGTGTTTCAGGAAAGCCTGCACCTGCGCGCTGTCGCCCAACGCCTGCGCCTGCTGCGCGAGCTTTTCGGCGAGGTCCAGATTGCCCGCATCCAGGGCCGATTGCGCCTGCGTCAGCAGGCTCGTGCCCCTTTGATTGCGCATTGCGTCGACCCGCCTGCGCGTGTCGGAAAGTGCGGCCGAAGACGGCAGGATCGCCGCGGCATCCGCCAGGGCCGCGTCGACCTGCGCATCCTGATTCTGTGCAGCAGCGGTCAGGGCACGATCCAGCGCGGCGCGCTGCACTTGTTCCATGCTCTGCCTTGCCACCGCGTTTTCCGGATCGAGGATGAGTACCTTGCGGTAGACCGCGAGCGCGTTGTCTTCGCCCGTGCCCTCCATGCGTCCGGATTGCATCAATGTCGCCGCCTGTTCCAGCAGCGGCCGCACTTCATCCGCCGCATTGATTCGCGCGGCCAGGCTCCTGGCGTCGTCGTTCGATTCAGGCAATCGTTTCAGCGCTGCGAGATCGGTGCGCGCTGTATCGGTGTCGTTCGCGGCCAGCGCCTGCTGCGCATCGGCGAACAGGCGCGCGTGCAGGTTGGACAAGGCCGCGCGCACGTGCGCGTCCTTCGGATCGGTCGCGGCCGCCTGCAATACCAGCGCGGTCGCGGTATCGTCGCCCTGCCCGGTCAGCCTGCCTTGCGTCGCGGCCAGATCGGCTTTGGCCAGCAGCGCGGCGATTTCCGCGTTGCCGCCGCGCCCGGCCAGCGCGTGTCCGCGCGCGCGCGCCGCGATCACGCTGGATGGCGCCAGCGAAATCGGCGGGCCGGCCTGCAATTCCGATTCGACCGGCGTCAGCGTGGCGCGCGTGGCGACCGGGTTGCGCGCGCTGGTTTGCAGCGCAGCCGGACCGGCGGCCATGTGCGTTGCGGGCACGTGCAATGCCGTCGGGAAGAAGCGGTAGATCAGGGCGAACAGCAGCAACGACACGCCGATGGCACCGCCGATGGCGTGCTGGCGGGTGAATGTTTGCGGCGCCGGCATTAGGGTCTGCTCGCCGCCAGCGAAATGGCCGCGCCGTCGGCCCTTTGTCTGCAGGGCAAGGAAGAGCGAGGAAGATGTATGTCGATACATGGA
>DASXWZ010000238.1:0-7168 GCA_036503375.1 Rhodanobacteraceae bacterium
GCACGCCAACAGCCACGGAATCGCCATGATCATCCGGCGGCGACGCGTTTGGTCATATCGGAGGGCGATCAACATGAGGGCGACAGGAAATGCCGCAACGCCTGTGGCGAAGCTGGAGCAGGCCAGTGCCGCACCACCCAGCGCCGCCACATCGTGCCACCACGACAACCGCGAGCGAGTCAACGACCAAATGACGGTAATTACGCCCAGCAGGCACAGGAATACCGCAACCTGCCAACCCCATTGGAGGTTGGCGAGGTGCCCCGGATACAGCGCCAGAAATACCAGGAACGCAGCCATCGCAACGCTTCCGCGCGTGTCGCGCGGAAAGCTCACACGAATGAGCGACAGGATGATTGCGGCGCTCGCCAGCAGCAGCGACCAACTGACCAGGTCGGTCGACCAAGGCTGCCCGGCGGAAATCTTTGCGGTCACCAGCAGCACGGCGTAGGCCGCAGTGTGGATGTGGGCGCCGTCGAACTTGAGAAATGCCGACTGCGACAGGTGGCCCTGATGCCACGCTTCGAGCATAGGCACAAGATTGAGGTGATCCCAAAGCATCATTGGAATCTGCCACAACAAAGTCATCAGCAGCAGGGCCATGGCGAGGAAAACAAAGAGGCACTCGGGCAGTCGGCGCAATGGCATGCAGGTTGTCACCATGATGTCAGGTAAAACCATGATGATAATGACGCGAACGGCTCGATCGCGGGTGCCGGAAGTGCTGCAGCGCTACATGAGCGACGCGGTGCGGATTGCGTAAAGCTTCTCGCATCAGTGGGCGGACCGCGACCAACAATGACAAGCACTGTCCATGCCGTGGCCCAATAATCGGTGGTGCCTTCGCTTGCGGAGACCTCAGTGCTGCCCGGCAACCGGGCAACTGGAAGGCGCAATCCAGAATCGACGGGCGCTGTAGTCGACCGTCAAGCGCACGCCACGGAGAATATCCACGCCGATATTCAAGGCGTGCCCATTTGTGTATCCATCGTCGTCGAACACTGGCAGGTTGGCGACGCGGGCCACAACGTTTTGACGCACCAGGCCTGCGAAGCTCACGGTTCCAATCGGCCCAATTCGTGAGGCGACCGGATTCTGGACGGCGCCGCGCGCGGGCGGCCCGTCCCGGAAAGCGTCTGATGCAAGGTTGACACCGGCGGCTTTCGCAAAGGTCTCGTTGATCATGGTTGAGCGGGCGCCTGTATCCAAAGTAGCTACGCCAGCGACGCCATTGATGGTGACCGGGAGCGTAAGCTGTTTTCCACCCTTGATCGATCCCGCTTGGATCATCGTCGCACCGCGTCCCGCAACTCGTGTCGGGTCGGCCCTGCGCGGGAGCAACGACATGGTTTCGCATCCGGTGTCCAAAACCGCCAAACGATCCATCAGGAGATCGGCACCCGCTATCCCGGCGATCTTCACGCCGTCGGGTCTGTCAGGGATGGTGTCCACCTCGACGTGATCAATTGTCCAGCCGTCAAGCGCGAGCTTGTCGAGGCGCGTGGTTGTTTCCCGCGCATCACCTGTAGCGCCGCTGATTTGAGCCGTATGCCCACGGGCGAGGTGCTGTTGAGAAGCGAACCAGGTGTAGACAGCACTATTGTCTGCACCTGTGTCGAGTATGAAGGGATACGGCCCTTGTCCGTTGACAAACACAGGGACCAACAGGTGCCCGGTGACATCAGGCTTCAGCGCAACCCTTGCCTCGACGGCAGATGACCAGAGAGCAGCTATTGCCAAAGCGATCAGCGCCGCACCGCGCATGCTGAATTTCTCCTTGTGAGACCGCTCCTGCCAAGAACGATTCATGGACAGACCAAATGATATGCAGGCATGCCGCGGATTCCCGCTGTCGCGTCGGGCGCATTATCGGCTGCGGTCGGGTTTGCAGTTCAGTCGAAATGGCGGAGAGGGTGGGATTCGAACCCACGGTACGGCAAGCCGTACGCCGGATTTCAAGTCCGGTGCTTTAGACCACTCAGCCACCTCTCCGCAGAGACGAATTGTACCTGCGGTGCAACAGCACGCGATTGGCATCTTTCTCCACCCTCCGGCCATTGGCATACACTGTCGTGATCGCGACAAGGAGCGGTCATGGCCAAACGTAAGCCCTACGTAAAACCCTACAAGGGCCCGGCCGGCGGCTGGGGTTCGCTGAAGTCGGTCAGCAGCATCTTGATGCGCGAAAAGGCGCCGCTCACCACCGCGCGCGAGTTGATGCGGCAGAACAAGGCCGACGGCTTCATGTGCGTGTCGTGCGCATGGGCCAAGCCTGCGCACGCGCATCCGTTCGAATTCTGCGAGAACGGCGCCAAGGCGACGGCGTGGGAACTCGGCGCCGGTGAAGTGGGGCCGGAATTTTTCGCCGGGCACACGATCACCGAACTGCTGGGCTGGACGGATCACGAACTGGAGAAGGTCGGGCGGCTGACGCATCCGATGCGCTACGACCACGCCTCCGACAAGTACGTGTCTTGCGAATGGAGCGAAGCCTTCGCCGTGATCGGTGCGGAACTGAAACAGCTCGATCCGAAATCCACGGTCTTCTATGCATCGGGCCGCGCGTCGCTCGAGACCAGCTACATGTACGCGCTGTTCGCGCGACTGTACGGCCACAACAACCTGCCCGACAGCTCCAACATGTGCCACGAGACCACCGGCACCGCGCTGAAGAAGAGCGTGGGTTCGCCGGTAGGCACGGTCACGCTGGAGGATTTCGACAAGACCGATTGCGTATTCTTCTTCGGCCAGAACGTCGGCTCCAACAGCCCTCGCATGCTGCATTCGCTGCAGAAGATTTCGCAGCGCGGCGTGCCGATCATCACCTTCAATCCGCTGCGCGAACGTGGACTGGAAAGCTTCATCAATCCGCAAAATCCGGTGCAGATGCTGAGCGGCAAGGCCACCCGGATCTCGTCGCAATACCACCAAGTGAAGGCCGGCGGCGACATCGCCGCGATCATGGGCATCTGCAAGGCGCTGTTCGCACTGGACGACCAAGCGATTGCCCACGGCCAGCCACGCGTTCTGGATCAATCTTTTATCGAACAACATACACATGGTTTCGAGGAATTCGCGGCCTGCGTGCGATCGCAGGATTGGACCGCGATCGAGGCGGCCTCCGGCCTGAAGCGCGCAGACCTGGAAGAAACCGCACGCACCTACGCACAGTCGAGTGCGGCGATCGGCATCTATGGCATGGGCCTGACGCAGCATCATTTCGGCGAGCACAACCTGCACATGATCGCCAACCTGCTGTTGTTGCGCGGCAACGTCGGCAAAGTTGGCGCGGGCTTGTGCCCCGTGCGCGGGCATTCGAACGTGCAGGGCCAGCGCACGGTTGGCATCGCGGACGATCCCAAGCTGGTGCCGCTGGATCGGCTGGCCGAGCAATATGGTTTCGGACCGCCGCGCGAACCGGGCATGAAGACGGTGGAAGTCTGCCGCGGCGTTCTGGACGGAACGGTGCACGCATTCATCGGCCTGGGCGGCAATTTCCTGCGTGCGGTGCCCGACAGTCCGCGAGTGGAAGAGGCCTGGCGCAAGCTGCGACTCACCGTGCAGATCGCCACCAAGTTGAACCGCTCGCACCTGATCAACGGCGAGGTCGCGTACCTGCTGCCGTGCCTGGGCCGCATCGACGCGGACATCCGGAACGGCAAGGCACAGGCGGTCAGCACCGAGGATTCCACCAGTTGCATCCACGGCTCGGTGGGCAAGCATAAGCCGATCAGTCCGCACCTGCTTTCGGAATTGAAAATCGTCGCGGAGATGGCGAAAGCCACGCTGCCGCCGAATCCGAAGGTGCCGTGGGACGCGTGGGTCGACGACTATTCGAAAGTGCGCGACGCGATCGAACAGACCTATCCCGAGCAGTTCAAGGATTTCAACAAGCGCATGTTTACGCCGGGTGGATTCCATCGGCCCAACGCCGCGCGCCATCGCCAGTGGAAGACCGATACCGGCAAGGCCAACTTCATTTCGCCGCCGGGCTTGAGCGCGACGGGTTTCGACGACGCGCCCGGACGCCTGCGGCTGGTGACACTGCGCTCGAACGGCCAGTTCAACACGACGGTCTATTCCAACGACGATCGTTTCCGCGGCGTGCACGACACGCGCATGATCGTTTTCATGAACCCTGCCGACATCGCGCAGTTCAAGCTGCGCGATGGGCAGGAGATCACGCTGGTGTCGGATGCGGGCGACGACGTGCACCGCGAGGTGCGGGGCCTGCGCGTGGTGGCTTACGACATCCCGCAGGGCTGCATCGGCGGGTACTATCCGGAGTGCAATGCGCTGATCCCGTTCTGGCACCACGCCCAGGAGAGCAAAACTCCTGCAGCGAAATCCGTGCCGGTAAGAATCCTGGCGTAGGGCTTGGGAGCGCCTGCTTTGCACTGAAGGGGAGGGCTTTTGTAGGCTTCAGGTGTGAAATCAACGGGCGAGTTGTCTCGGCCAGCCCTCGAGCATCTCGTCAGCAATTCGATCACCCTGCGGCCCACGTCCGCCACATCGCGCCAGCCCTTCGCCACGATTTGCGGTAATACTTCCCCGCCGTCAACACCGGGGAAGGGGAAGCTCCATGACATACCTGTATTCCGCCCGCGCGCTGCGCCGCGGCGGTTTTGCCGTGCTCGTCTGCCTGATGCTGCTGGCCGGTTGCGGTCGGCACGAGTCCGCGACGCCCACGCTGCAGGGTGCGCCCGCCGCAAGTACTTCGAGCGGTGCGCACGCGAAAACTGCCTTCGGACTGGCGTCTGCCGGGGCGCAGGTGCGCGACCAGCAGACTGCGCTGGTCTTGCGTTTCAACGCGCCGCTGGCAGCCGCGCAATCGTTCGACAACCAGATCGCGGTGACCGGTCCCGGCGGTGAAGCGGTCAGCGGAAGCTGGAGCCTGGACGACGACAACAAGACGCTGCGTTTCCCGTTCGTGCAGCCGGACCAGCATTACGCGGTCCTGCTGCGCGCGAAGTTGCTGGCGGCCGATGGACGCACGCTTGCTCATGACGAAAAGCGCGACGTGTATTCGGGCAGCGTGCCGCCGGCGATCGGGTTCGCCTCGCACGGCAGCGTATTGCCGGCGCGCGGCACGCGCGGCCTGCCCCTGGTCTCGGTGAACGTGCACGACGCGGACATCGAGTTCTTCAAGGTGCATGACGACGCGTTGTCCGGTCTCTATTGCGCCTATCCACAGAACAAGCACCGCGACAATTACGAACTCGATCACGAAGACAATACGTGGGACACCTGCGAGAAGGGTCGGGTCAAGCTGCCGATCACCGAGATGGCCGATTCGGTCTACGCCAACCACTACACGCTGGATGGTGCCGACAACGAGCGCACCATCACCTACATCCCGATCCAGAACGTGAAGCAGCTTTCCGCGCCCGGCGTGTACATGGCCGTGGTGAAGCAGGGCGGCACCTTCAAGGGTTCGTACGACACCGCGATCTTCTTCGTCAGCGACCTGGGCCTGCACCTGCGCGTGTACCGCGACAGCGCGCTGCTGCACGTGGCATCCCTGCGCGACGGCTCGCCGGTCGCGAACGTTGCCATCGAAATCGACGACTCGAACGGCGCGTCGAAACTGAAGGCCACCACCGACGCGAATGGCAATGCGCTGATCGCCTACAAGGTGGATCCGGAGGACGTGCTGATCGCGCGCCACGGCGGCGACGTATCTGTGCTTCCGTTCAACAGGCCCGCGCTGGACATCTCCAACTTCGACGTGACCGGCCGCAAGCAGGCGCCGTTCGAGGTGTATGCGTGGTCGGGGCGCGACCTGTATCGCCCCGGCGAAACGCTGCGCGTCTCGGCGCTGCTGCGCGACTACGACGGCAAGCCAATGAAGCCGCAATCGCTGTTCGTGCGACTGAAGCAGCCGGATGGCCGCGCGCTGCCGGACCAGCGCCTGCAGCCGTCGAAGCTCAACTACTACGTCATGACGGAAGTGATTCCGGAGGATGCGCCGACCGGCTTGTGGCAAATGGAATTCCGCCTGGATCCGGCATCGAAGGAAGCCGTGCAGGCGTTCCCGTTCCATGTCGAGGAATTCCTGCCGGAGCGCTTGAAGCTTGCGCTGGACTCGCCGCAAGCGCGGCTGGTGCCCGACGAACCGCTGAAGCTGCAGGTCGCTTCCAGCTATCTCTACGGCGCACCGGCCGACGGCAACCGCTTCACGGCCAAGCTGCTGGTCGCGCCGGAGGTGCATCCGCTGGCGAACATGAAGGACACCTTCTTCGGCGATCCCACGCTGGACCTGCCGAAGGCCGCCAACGACATCATTGACGCCAAGCTGGATGCACAGGGCACGCTGCAACAGGACGTCGCGCTGCCCGACGACGTGAAGCCGGTCGTGCCACTGGCAGTCACCGTTTCAGGCAGCGTCTACGAAACCGGTGGTCGCGCGGTCACGCGCGTGCTGAAGCGCGTGTACTGGCCGGCGTCGCAACTGGTCGGCGTGCGCCCGGAATTCGATCCGAAACAGGGCGCCGAGAGCGAAGGCCAGGCTGCCTTCGAGATCGTGCGCGCCGACGTGGACGGCAAGCTCGTCGCCGGTTCGCATCTCAAGGTGCGCCTGCAGCGCGAGCTGCGCGATTTCTATTGGCTGTACGAACACGGCGACGGCTGGAAATCCGACGCGCACCAGCAACTGCAACTGGTCGAAGAGAAGGACGTGGATGTGGCCGCGGGCGGTCGTGCCCGCGTGGAGTTTCCGGTCGAGTGGGGCGGCTACCGCATCGAGGTGTACGACCCGGCGACGAAACTGACGACGGTGTTCCCGTTCTTCGCCGGCTGGAGCTGGGACGACGAGAACCTCGGCAAGGAAGCGCGTCCGGACAAGGTCAAGCTGCAACTGGACAAGGCGCGCTACCGCGCCGGCGACACCATGAAGGTGGCGGTGACGCCGCCGCACGACGGCCCTGGCGTGTTGCTGGTCGAGTCCGATCATCTTCTGTATCTGAAAGACATTGACGCGAAGGCCGGCAGCACCTTCGAGATCCCCGTGACGAAGGACTGGGAACGCCACGACGTGTACGTCTCCGCACTGGTGTTCCGCGGCGGCGCGGCGGACGAGCACACCACGCCGGCGCGTGCATTAGGGATAGAGCACGTCGCGATGGAACGCAACGACCGCCGCATTCCGCTGACGCTCAGCGCGCCGGCG
>DASXWZ010000239.1:0-4730 GCA_036503375.1 Rhodanobacteraceae bacterium
GCTGGGACTCAACATGTCCGGTGTCGTACGGACAGGTCTTGGCCTCGGTGCCACGGGCAGCGCGTTGGCGACGCGATCCGGCCTGGCCGGTGACTTCTTCACCGGCGTGCTGGCGGTGGTGATCGCCAGCCCGTGCACCGCGCCGTTCATGGGTACCGCCCTGGCGTACGCCTTCGTTGCGCCGGGGGCTGCGGCGCTGCCGGTATTCCTGATGCTCGGACTTGGGCTATCTCTGCCGTTTCTCCTGATCGGTTTCGTTCCCCGGCTGGCGCGATGGTTGCCGCGACCGGGGCGCTGGATGGAAACGCTGAAGCAACTGCTGGCCTTTCCGATGTATCTGTCCGCCGTGTGGCTGGTGTGGGTGGTGGCCAACCAGCGCGGCGTCGACGCGGCCGGACTGATCCTGATCTCGATGGTGCTGACGGCGATGGGGCTGTGGTGGTTCGAGCGAAGCCGTTCCGGCAATGCGCGTCCCGCAATGCGCGCGCTCGCCGTCATACCGCTGCTGCTGGCAATCGCGCCGATCGCGCTGGTCGCACGATTACCCTCTCCCGGTACGGCACCTTCCCGCTCCGTCGCGATTCCCTACGATCCCGCACGACTGGCGCAGCTGCGCGCCCAGCGCGTGCCGGTATTCGTCGACATGGGCGCAGACTGGTGCGTCACCTGCAAGGCCAACGAATATGCCGTACTGGACACCGCCGCGTTCAGCCGCCTCCTGCACCGTACCGGAACCGTCTACATGCAAGGCGACTGGACGCACGAGGATCCCGCCATCAGCGCATTCCTGAAAGAATACGACTCACCGGGCGTGCCGCTCTACGTCCTGTTTCCGCGCGATGGAAGTCCCGGACAAAAGCTGCCGACGGTACTGACCGCGGGACTGCTGCAACGCTCGCTCACCGAGGCGGCGCAATGATCGATCGCCGCGCAACATTGCTGGTCCTGGCGCTCGCCACCGCCGCGGCTTGCGGTGGCTGGTGGTTGCAACGGCGATTGCAGACACCGCCAGAGCCGCCTGCCCCCGCGACATCCCCGGCATCGCCTTCGCTGCGAGTCGGTGATCACGCCGATGATCTGGCGCTCCCGGATCTCGCAGGCAAGCCGCAGCGCCTCTCGCAGTGGCGTGGTCAACGCGTGTTGCTGAATTTCTGGGCGACCTGGTGCGCGCCCTGCCGCAAGGAGATGCCGGCGCTCTCCGCCGCGCAGTTGCGGCACCCCAACGTGCGCATCGTCGGCGTGGCTCTCGATCAACCGCAAACCGTGCGCGACTATTTGAAGCGCACGCCCGTCGATTATCCGATTCTGATCGGCATCGATGCCGATCCGGAGCCCAGCCTGCGCTTCGGCGATACGATTGGCGCCCTGCCCTACAGCGTGCTGATCGGGCCCGACGGCCGCATCGAGCGCAGCAAGCTGGGTCCGCTGGACGCGGGTGAGCTGGCGAGCTGGTTGGGCTCGTAAAACAGGCAAACATCGGTATCGATCTGCGCTGATCTGGCGAAGAACGTCTGGACAGCGAAGCCGGTTCGCGCCACACTCCGCGACCGCCGGCCTGCACCGGTTCCGCCAAGCGAATCTCCGTGGCCCACGTCCTCGTACTGCACGGTCCCAACCTGAACCTGCTCGGCGAGCGCGAGCCGGGCATCTACGGTCGCTTGACCCTGGCGCAAATCGACGCCCAACTGACGGCCCGGGCGCAAGCGGCGGGCCACAAGCTCGTCAGCTTCCAGTCCAATGCGGAAGCCGAACTGATCGGCCGCATCCATCAGGCGCGCTCCGACAGCACGGCTTTCATCCTCTTCAATCCCGCCGCATTCACGCACACCAGCGTGGCGCTGCGCGATGCGCTTTCGGCGGTGGGCATCCCCTTCATCGAAGTGCACCTGTCCAATCCGTACGCGCGCGAGATGTTCCGCCGGCATTCGTATTTTTCCGATCTGGCGGTCGGCGTGATCGCCGGCTTCGGCCCGGACAGCTATCACCAGGCGCTGGAAGTGGCGATTGCGCGCCTGCGCAAGCCGCACCCGGCTCCCGTCAGTCACTGATTCCTTCACGCACGATTCCGGTTCGCCGGACGCACGAGGCTTTATGGACCTGCGCAAGATCAAGAAGCTGATCGAATTGCTCGAAGAGTCGAATCTCTCGGAACTTGAGATAAAAGAAGGCGAAGAGTCCGTTCGTCTTTCCCGCCACGCGCAAACCGGTGCGGCACCGACCGTGCTGGTGCAGGCGCCGTCCTCCGTCGCGCCCACGGCAGCGGCGCCGACCGCTGCCGTCGCGGCGGCGCCATCGGAGACGCTCCCTGCGAGCGAGCGCGGGCTTCCCGAAGGTCACGTGGTGCGCGCGCCCATGGTCGGTACCTTCTACGCCTCCGCTTCGCCCGGGGCCGCCGCATTTGTTGCCGTGGGCACGCGGGTCAAGGCCGGTGACCCGCTGGGCATCATCGAGGCGATGAAGATGTTCAATCAGATCGAAGCGGACATCGCCGGCACGGTGCTGGCGATCGTGGCCGAGAACGGCCAGCCGGTCGAATTCGACCAGCCGCTGTTCGTGATCGGCTGAAGCCATGCTCGACAAAGTACTCATCGCCAACCGCGGCGAGATCGCATTGCGCGTGCTGCGCGCCTGCCACACCATGGGCATCAAGACGGTCGCCGTGCATTCGACGGTGGATCGAAACCTCAAGCACGTCGGCATGGCCGATGAAGCGGTGTGCATCGGTCCGGCGCCGGCGGCGCAGAGCTATCTCAATATCCCCGCGATCATCGCCGCAGCGGAAGTCACCGACGCGACCGCGATCCATCCCGGCTACGGTTTTCTTTCCGAAAACGCGGACTTCGCCGAACAGGTGGAGCAGTCCGGTTTCGTTTTCATCGGTCCGACCGCGAACGTGATCCGCCTGATGGGAGACAAGGTCGAGGCGATCAAGGCGATGAAGGCCGCGGGCGTGCCGTGCGTACCCGGTTCCGGCGGCCCGCTCGGCGACGATGTCAACGAGAACATGCGCATCGCACGAGAAATCGGCTATCCCGTGATCATCAAGGCCGCGGGCGGCGGCGGCGGGCGCGGCATGCGCGTGGTACACACCGAAGCTCACCTCGGCAACGCGATCGCCACCACGCGCGCCGAAGCGCGCGCGGCGTTCGGCAATCCGCAGGTCTACATGGAGAAGTTCCTCGAGAACCCGCGCCACGTGGAAATCCAGGTGCTGGCCGACGGCCAAGGCAACGCCATCCATCTGGGCGAGCGCGATTGTTCGATGCAGCGCCGCCACCAGAAAGTGGTGGAAGAAGCGCCCGCGCCGGGAATCACGCCCGCGCAGCGTGCGCAGATCGGCCAGGTCTGCGTGGAGGCCTGCGTCCGCATCGGATATCGCGGCGCCGGCACGTTCGAATTCCTCTTCGAGAACGGCCGCTTCTACTTCATCGAGATGAACACGCGCATCCAGGTCGAACATCCGGTGACGGAATTGATCACCGGCGTTGACCTGGTGCGCGAGCAATTGCTGATCGCAGCCGGAGAGAAGCTCTCGATCAGGCAGGAAGACATCAGGATCAAGGGGCACGCGATCGAATGCCGCATCAATGCGGAAGACCCCGATACCTTCATGCCTTCTCCCGGCACGGTGAAGCGTTTCGAAGGCGCGGGCGGTCCGGGTGTGCGCATCGACACGCACATCTACGACGGTTACAAGATTCCGCCCAACTACGATTCGATGATCGGCAAGCTGGTCGTGCACGGCCGCGACCGCGCCACTGCGCTGGCGCGCATGCGGATCGCGCTGGGTGAGATGGTGATCGACGGCGTCAAGACCAACATTCCGCTGCAACAGCGCATCATGGGCGACGGCGGTTTCCAGCAGGGCGGCCAGAACATCCACTATCTCGAAAAGCGCATCGCGGAACAGAAGGACAAAGGCATCGCGCTGGCTTGATGCGCGCCCATGTTGCGGAATTCGGAGATGACGCCATGCACGTTGATTCCGAACAGCGCAATCGGCGACACGCCGTCCGCATCCAGTTGCACGACACGGTGGTGGGCATCGAGCTGACTCTGATCAGCATCATCCAGGGACTGGCCCTGGGCGTGCTGGCGGCGAGCGCGGTGCAACCCTTGATCGGCATCCAGTGGGAAGCGTGGCCCTACATCGCGACGGGTCTGCTGACGGTGCTGATCTTCTGGTCACGCTCGCTGGTACACACGTTGTCGTTCATCGGCTGGCCCCTGGAGTTCGGCCACACCTTCATCTACTTCACGGCAACGCTGATCGAAGCCGTGGCCTTGAGCCAGGTTTCCAATCCCGAGCACTGGTTCGCCTTGAACGCCCTGTACGCCGCGGTGGTGTGGGGCCTGTACGCCTACGACCTGCGTCTGGTGCGCCAACGGATCGGCGATTTCGACAGCCCGCCGGAACGCGCGCTGCTGGCCGACATCATCCACGACCAGCGCGTCAATATCGGCTTCATGATGCCGGCAGCGGTGGTGTTCCAGGCGTTCGCCTGGTGGCTGGTGCACGCATTTCCGCAGGCGATGCTCACGCAGCGTTGGCACTTGCTGCTGATCGCGCTGACGCTGCTGTTCAGCGTGAATTACCTCTACGGCGGCGTGCGCCTGTTGCAGCGACGACAGGAGTGGATCGTCGATCGCAATGCGCATGCGCTGGCCGGGGATTGAGTTTGCCTTTTCTGGAACTGTCGCTCACCCTGTCGGCCGACCAGCAGCCACGC
>DASXWZ010000240.1:0-12897 GCA_036503375.1 Rhodanobacteraceae bacterium
GCAACCTGCGCTGGCGCGCCGATGGCGTGCACGCGAAGATGGGCGTGCACGCGCGGCAGGTGGTCGATTTCCTGGCGCTCACGGGCGATGCGGTCGACAACATCCCCGGCGTGCCGGGGATCGGGCCGCGCACAGCCGCCGCGCTGCTGGCGCACTTCGGCACGCTCGATGAAGTGCTGGCACGGCTGGACGAGGTCTCGTACCTAGCCATCCGCGGCGCGCCGATGGTCGGCGCGAAACTGCGCACGCACGCGGAACAGGCGCTGCTGTCGCGACGGCTCGCGGCGATCGCGCTGGATGCGCCGGTGCCGCGCGCACCCGAAGCGCTGCTGCGGCGCCTGCCGGATCCGGGCGCGATGGAAGCGCTGTTCGAACGCGTGCGGCTTGGGCCGATGACGCGTGCGCGCGCACAGAAGCTGGCCGATTCGTTCGGCTCCTCTTCGGAATCGGTTGGAGCCGTTTCGTGAGCCGCCACCCGCGTATTCCGCCAGACGGCGACGCAGAAACCACGACGCTTTTCGCTGGCAAGTGGTTGACGCTGAAGGCTCGTGGTCGCTGGGAGTTCGTCGAGCGCAACAGCCGTGGCGGTGCCGTGATCATTGTCGCGGTCACGCCGGAAGACCGCGTGTTGTTCGTCGAACAGTATCGCGTCGCGGTCCGCGCCTTCACCATCGAAATGCCGGCGGGGCTGGTCGGCGATCTGGCCCACGCGACCGACGAGGATTTCGAGACCGCCGCCTGCCGCGAACTGATCGAGGAAACCGGCTACCAATGCGCGCGCGTCATGCACCTGCATTCGGGCCCATCGTCGGCCGGCATGAGCACCGAGATGATGCACTTCGTTCGTGCGCTGGACCTGCGCAAGGTCGGCGACGGCGGCGGCGACGACACCGAGAATATCGTGGTGCACGAGGTGCCGCGCGCCCGAGCTGGCGAGTGGCTGCGCGCGAAAGCCGTCGAAGGTTTCTCGATCGATCCGAAATTGTTCGCGGGGCTGTGGTTTCTGGAGCATTCGGCCGTCGGCTGAATCACCCGCTCTTTGCGCGTTCTTTCGCCAATTGCGCGTCCAGCATTTTCGTCGCGTTCGCCGCGTAATCGCGGCACGCATTCTTGTCGATGAGCTGCGCGACATCATCGACAGATTTGCGGCGCGCGGCTTTTTCCCAGAAGCCGCTGGCGTCGGGGTGCGGCGTCATCAGGATGTCGCAAGGCAGCGCGGCCACCATGGCGATGGCTTTTCGGAATGCGGCGACATATTCCGGATGATCGCTGAAACGGAATCCCGGCCCGGCCACCGCGTTCAGCGAATCGATGTAAGCCATGTGCAGGCAGCGCGCGCCGTCGCAGGAAGCCCACGTCCACGATGTGCTGCCGGGCGTGTGGCCCGGGGTGTAATGCGCGGTGATGGCGACGCTGCCCAGCCGCAGCGTTTCGCCATCGCGCACCACGCGCACGGTACGCACCGGGGCATAGGTCAAATGGAAGCCGTATTGCGGATCGGCGGCGTGGGCGCCGCCCAGTTCGAGTTGGCGCGCGCCTTCCGTGCTGGAAATCACTTGCGCGCCGCTGTCGCGCTGCAACTGGGCAATGCCGCCAGCATGATCCATGTGCGCATGCGAGTTCATGATCCACTTGATTTCGCGCACGTGGAATCCGAGCGCGCGAACATGCTCTTCGATCTGCGGTGGCGACTCGGGCAGATCGCCATCCAGCAGAATCAAGCCGTGTCCCGTGTCGATGAGGATCGAAGAGAGGCCGTGCGGTCCGACATACCAGGTGTTCCCATAAATACGAAACGGCTTCTGCGGCGCGTTCCATTCGGCGCGCCGGGCATCGAAATTCGATGCCGCTTGCGCACCCTGCAGGACCAGACCGAGGGCGAGAAACGCTGCTGTCAACAAGCGCATGAACGCGCCTCCGTGTCAGAGACGCGCAGCCTGAAGCGCGAGCCTGATGTGTTGCGGGCTAATTTCTGACGTTTCGCGGGCGCGTCATCCCGCCGGCAGCGCGTGCCACACCGCGAATTTCCACAGCAGCAGCAGCGCCATCGCCAGCGTCGTCGCTAGCGTCAGCACGATGCCAGCGGCGCGGCCGAACGACATGCCCGCGTAGTTCGACAAGCCGATCGCGTGCAGCACGCGGCCCACGATCAGCACGATGCCGAAGACGTGCAGCAGCCAGGGCCAGGTCTGGTCCAGGTCCAGGATCAGCAGGAGCAGCAGCGCGAGCGGCAGGTATTCGACTGCATTGGCGTGCGCGCGGATGGCGCGCGCGAGCCGTTCATTGCCGCCCGTGCCGATTCCCACCCTTTCCGTATTGCGCAACCAGACCACGCGGATCGACAGGACGATGACCAGCAGCGCCGCCAGCGCCGCATACAAACCGGTGATGTGCATCATTGCGTTTGTCTCCCCGACCGGAATTTCAGGCTGCGCCAGCGCAGGATCGCCGCAATCGCGGCGACAGCCGCAATCGCCAGCAACACGATCGCGGTGATGTTGCGCACGCCGAACCAGAACAGGCAGGCGAGCAGCGCCAGCGGCGCGACGGCGGCGCCAAGCGCCAGCCATTCATCTCGTTTCGCACGCGCCAGCATCAGCAGCACACCCGCCCACGCCAGCAGGATCGCCAGCGCGCGTATCGCCCAGGCGTAGGCAGGCCGCGGCGCGGCATCCGGCACCACGTCGCTCAAGGACCGCTTGCCGATCTGCACCTGCGTGAGGTCATGGCCGGACGCATCCTGCGTTTGCGCCAGCACGCCGCCCTGAGCGCGCGCCAACACGGTGAGTTCCTTCGGCGCGATCTGCATCCAGCTCACGCGCAGGTCGCCGATGCGCGGGTGTTCCGGATCGGCGCTGGTGATCAATGCGCCTTCATGCGTCTGGAAAGTCGCCGCCATGTTCGGCGGCAGCGCACGGAAGTCAGGCGTGAAATCCTCGACGCCTTCTATTTCACCAACCAGTTTCGGGCCGAGCTGGAATCCGTTCACGCGTACGTCGGTCGAATCGAAACGCGTGCCTTCGAATGGAAACGCACCCGGGTTTTCGTGGCCGGCCGGCTGCGCGAATTTCGACGCGTCGACCGGATGATCCACCCAGTCCTGGTCGTAGGAACGATGATTGCCATCGATCTCGTGCCACTGGAACATCTCGACCTTGCGCACCAGCGCGACCGCATTCGAGCTGACGTTGAATTGCGGGTCGCGCGCGGGTTTGGCGATCTGCGTGTCGCCGGAAACGAACACCAGCTGCCCGTCGCTTGCGACCCCGGGCTTTGCTTCGCTACCCGACAACACGAAGCCGCCCAGCGCATCTTCGCCCATCACGCGCAGGCGGTCGGCGTGCTCGGTCAGTCCAACGAGGAGCAGCCCGGCAAGAAACAGGATCGCACCGGCGATCGCCGTTGCGAGAGTGCGAAGCTGGTGAGGTTCGCGCGCCTGCATGCGCGCAGCTTACAACGCCACGTCGCGCAATTCGCGTTGCTCTTCGCGAACGGAGTAACGGCTACGCTCGTCGCGTTGTGGCGTGGCCGCCGCGATCTCGTGGTCGTGGGTGAAGAACAGGCGGACAGAGCGTTCGATCTTGTCGTCCAGGAAATCATGCTTTTCGTCGATCAGCAATTCCGCGGCACGGTCGTAGCCCATCGTCACGGGCAGGTGCACCCAGGAGCGGCCGGGGATCAGGTCCGCGCAATAGACGATGCCGCCACGATCGTGCGCGCCGACGATCTCGCCCAGCATCAGGCCCGGGGTATGGCCCTGCGAGAAATGGAAGCGCACGGACTTGCCGAGTGCGCGCGAGTGCTCGCCATCCACCAGTTCCAGCCTGCCGCTGTTTTCGAGCAGCGCCGGCAATTCCGGAATGAAAGAAACGCGGTCGCGCGGATGCGGATCGCGTGCGCGCAGCCAGTGCGTGACGCTGACGAGATACGTCGCGTTCGGAAACAGCAGCCGCGGAGTTTCGCCTTCCTTCCATTCCGCCAGCAACCCGCCCGCATGATCGAAGTGCAGATGCGAAAGCACGACGACGTCGATGTCTTCGTGCGAGAGTCCGGCCTCACGCAGCGACTCCAGCAGCACGTGGCGATCCTCGACCACGCCATAACGTTCGCGCAGTTTGGGCTCGAAGAACGCGCCGATGCCGGTTTCGAACAGCACGTTTTTGCCATCGAGCCCGGTCGCAAGCAAACAGCGGCAGGCCAGCGGAATGCGGTTCTGCTCGTCCGGCACTATCCATCGTGACCACATCGCCTTGGGCGCGTTGCCAAACATCGCGCCGCCATCCAGTTTTTGCGAGTTGCCTTGGATCGACCAGAGTTTCATGCTGAACTCGCGCATTCCAGACATTCGTCATTCCCGCGAAAGTGGGAATCCAGTGACTTTGTCACGTTCTGGTAAAGACAATGGATTTCCGGTTCCGTTCTCGCGCGTATTCGCGCGAGCGGCCCGAATGACGACGTTGTGTGTTGCCATCCGGGCGTCACTGCACTTTCCCCTCACCCGAATCCCCTCTCGGATCACTCGCAGCATCCAGCGTATTCTTCTCGCGGTTCCAGATCACCGCGTTCATGAAACCCCAGTGGTGCTCGCCTGCGTTGACGGTGTAACCCATCTTGCGGAGCGTCGCGATGGTGCCGGCATCCAGTGCGCCGGGCTCGGCGGAGATCACGTCTGGCAGGTACTGATGATGGAACCGCGGCTTGGCGACGATCTGCCGGGCGTCCATGCCGTCCACGAAGCCGAGTACGCCTTCCAGTACCATGGTGATGATGCGCGAACCGCCCGGCGTGCCGATCACCAGATCCTTGTCCGGCCCGAACACGAAGGTCGGCGTCATCGACGACAATGGCCGCCGGCCTTTGGCCGGCGCATTCGCTTCATAACCGATCAGGCCGTACGCGTTGGGCTTGCCTGGTACCAGCGCGAAGTCATCCATCTCATTGTTGAGCACGAAGCCGGTGCCCGGAATCACGAGGCACGAACCGAACGAAGTGTTGACCGTCTGCGTGGCTGCGACCATGTTGCCGTCGGCGTCGACGATCGAGAAATGCGTGGTGTGCATGCTTTCGGGGTTCGCCGTCGGCAGCGAGTCGCTGGGCGTCGCCTGGTCCGGCTTGATCGACGCACGCAACTTGTCGGCATAGGCCATGCTGGTGAGTTTCGCCACCGGCATCTGCACGAAATCGGGATCGCCCAGGTACTGCGTGCGGTCGCGGTAACCGCGGCGCATCGCTTCGACGACGGTGTGCACGCGATGCGCACGGTCCATCTTGTCCAGATCGAAACCGGAAAGGATGTTCAACATCTCCGCCAGCACGACTCCGCCCGACGACGGGGGCGAGGCGGAAACGACGTGGTACGAAGGCTTGCCGGGTGGCTGGTAGTCGAACGCGAGCGGCGCGCGCTCCTTGATCCTGTAATTCGCAAGATCATCCAGCGTCCACTTGCCGCCCAGGGCACGCACACCGTCGACCAGTTTTTTCGCGAACTCGCCGCGATAGAAACCGGCATCGCCTTCTGTGGCGATGCGCTCCAGCGTATTTGCCAGATCCGGATTCTTGAATGTCCAGCCCGCTTGCGGCGGTTTGCCGTCCGGCAACAGGAGCGCGGCCGAGCCCGGATAACGCGCGATCACGCCGGCGCGTTCGCGCAGTGCCGAAAGAAAACGGTCATCAGGCTTAAAGCCTTCGCGGGCGATGCGGATCGCCGGCGCCAGCGATTTTTCCAGCGGCAATTTGCCGTAATGCCTTGCGAGATACACCAGCGCCGCCGGCTCGCCCGGAATGCCCGCGGCCAGCGGACCATTGATCGATTTGTCACGATCCGGCTTGCCGTCTGCGTCCTCGTACAGCTTGCTGGAGGCGCCGGTGAACGCGGCTTCGCGCGCGTCCAGCATCACGTCCTTGCCGCCGGAGGCGCGATGCAGCAGGAAAAACCCGCCGCCGCCGATGCCCGAACTCTGCGGCTCGACGACCGACAGCGTGGCCGCGACCGCGATCGCGGCATCGAAGGCGTTGCCGCCTTCGCGCATCACTTGCAGTCCCGCTTCGGTGGCAAGCCTGTGGGCCGACGCAACCGCGGCGTGCCCCGGACGTTGCGCAAGCGTCCGTGCATTGGCCGTGGAGCTTTTCGGATTGTCCGCCAGCGCCGGTGCGGCAACGAACAGCATCATGCAAAGCATCAGCAACACGCGGCGCAACTTCATGCGGCGTTCTCCTTGGCCGTCAGGTTCTCGTATTTCGCGAACAATTGATCGGGCGTTTCGACGTGACCCGGATCGGTGATGATGCATTCCACGGGACAGACCGCGATGCACTGCGGCTCATCGAAATGCCCGACGCACTCCGTGCACAGTGCCGGATCGATGACGTAGTACTCCTCGCCCTGCGAGATGGCGCGGTTGGGGCAGACGGGCTCGCAGACGTCGCAATTGACGCAGGCGTCGGTGATCTTCAAGGCCATCGCGGAATTTTAGCACCCCGCGACCAGGCCTCACCCCGTTGCGGGATGAGGCCGCTGCTTCGCGCGATTACATCTGCGCGAACCGGAATTCGGCGCCGCTGGGTGCGAGTGCCTGCTTCACGCTGTCCTTGTCCGCGGCGTTGCCGACGAACAGCACGACGACGCCCTTGAAGGAGCCCGGTTGCGCATTCTTGAACGCGGTGATCAGCGCCTCGGCGGTCTTGCCCGAATCCGGACCGCCGGCGGCGATCATGTTGCCGGGCAGGACGGTGGTCGCGACCACACCATTCAAGGTGTCCTGTGTGCGCCCGCGTGCCGCGACGGTTTCCGCATCGTCGCCGGCCGGAATGAAATACATGTAGGGCGTGTTGTTGATGCCCTGCATGTTCGCCTGCACGATCTGGCTGAGATACGTTTTCCAGCCTTTCATGTCGCCCGGGCTGGTGGGTTTGGTGGCTTGCTGCGTCTGGGCGGATTGATCGGTCTGCGGTGCCTTGTTGCAGGCCGACAGCGCGAGCGTTGCGGTGAGCGCGAAGAGAAAAGCGAATGCGAATTTGCGCATGGTGTCACCTCGTCGTTGTAGTTTGCTTGAAGCGTCCGCGCAGCGCTTCCTGCACCGCGGGGTGGACGAAACCGGAAACATCGCCGCCCAGTCGCGCGATCTCGCGCACCAGCGAGGACGAAATGAAGCTGTAGGGCTCCGAAGGCGTGAGGAACAGTGTCTCGGCTTGCGGAATCAGGTGGCGATTCATGCTGGCGAGCTGGAATTCGTATTCGAAATCCGAGACCGCGCGCAGGCCGCGCAGGATCACGCCGGCATTCACCGCGGCCACGAACTCCGCCAGCAGCGTGTCGAAGCCGCGCACCTCGACGTTGCCGATGTCGGCGAGCGCCGTGCGCGCCAGCTCCATTCGCCGGTCGAGTTTCAGGCAAGGCGTCTTGGCCGTGCTCTCGGCCACCGCAACGAAGATGCGATCGAAGAGCGGCGCCGCGCGCGCGATCAGGTCGGAATGTCCGTGGGTGATCGGATCGAACGTGCCCGGATACACCGCGATGCGGCTGTCGGCGTTGGTGTGCGATTTCCCCATCGGTATGGCGGTCTGAAAGCCGGGCGTGAGCTTAGCACCCGGAAAGTGCGATTACATGTTCGACGAGACGTAGAGCGCGCCCGCGACCGCACCGGCACGGGCCTGGCGATGCAAGGTCCAGCGCGCGGGCGTTTCGAAGGATGTCTGCAAGGGCATTTCGACATAGATGAGCGCGCCCGGCGCGAGCCAGCCACGCTCTGCCAGCAGTGACGCCGCGCGAGTCCAGAGATCCGCATCGAACGGCGGGTCCAGGAACACGACGTCGAACGCCTGCGCGGGTTCGCGCGCCAGCAAATGCAGCGCATCCGCGCAACGCGCCTGGCCACCGTCCGCATGCAGGCGCTGCAGATCGGCGGCGATGCGCGCGGCCTGTCCGCGGTCGCGTTCGATCAGCAATGCGTGCGCGGCTCCGCGCGAAAGCGCCTCGATCCCCAGCGCGCCGCTTCCCGCGAAGGCATCCAGCACGCGCGCGCCCTCGATCACCGGCATCAGCCAGTTGAACAGCGTCTCGCGCAGGCGCTGCGGCGTAGGCCGCAAATCCGGCAGCGTGGGCACGCTCAACCTGGAGCCGCGCAACGAGCCGCCGACGATGCGCACCGCGCTGGGCGGCACGACGCGTTTCATGGACGTTGCGGATCGGCTGCTAGCATGTGCTGATTCTCCGGCAGCAGTGCCCACCACGCCAGCCATGCAGAAGTTCTGGAAGAAGATCACCGGCCTCGGCGAGCCCGAACAGCCCGCCGGGGCCGAAGTACCGCAACCGGAATTGCTCGAACCGGCGGCCGCGGTCGCGGCGGCTGAGCCGGTCGAAGCGGCATTGATCGCGCAACAGGCACAACCCGTGGAAGCCGAACGGGCCGAACCGGCGCAACCGGTCAAACGCAGTTGGCGCGAGCGCCTTTCCGGCAGCGGTTTCGCGCGCAACCTCGGTTCGCTGTTCGTGCGCCATCCGAAACTCGACGATGAGCTGCTGGACGACCTGGAAACCACGCTGATCACCGCCGACGTGGGCGTGATGGCCACGCACGAACTGGTGGAAATCCTGCGTCGTCGCATGCACAAGCGCGAATTCGCCGATGCCGACGCACTTCTGGATGCACTGCGCGCGGAATTGGTCGCACTGCTGCAACCGGTGGCGCAGCCCTTGGACGTGGGCGGCCGCAAGCCTTTCGTGCTGCTGGTCGTGGGGGTCAACGGCGTGGGCAAGACGACGACGATCGGCAAGCTGGCGCGGCGCTATCGCGACGAACGGCGCAGCGTGATGCTTGCCGCGGGCGACACCTTTCGCGCCGCGGCCGTCGCACAGTTGCAGGAATGGGGTGCACGCAACGCCGTGCCGGTGGTCGCGCAGGGCCAGGACGCGGATTCGGCCAGCGTGGTGTTCGATGCGTTGCAGACCGCGCAGTCGCGCGGAGTGGAAGTGCTGATCGCCGACACCGCCGGACGGTTGCACACGCAAGCCGGCCTGATGAACGAATTGGCCAAGGTGAAACGCGTGCTCGGCAAGCTCGACGTCGACGCGCCGCATGAAGTGCTGATGGTGATCGACGGCACCACCGGCCAGAACGCGATCAGCCAGGTGCGCCAGTTCCGCGATGCCACCGGCGTCACCGGACTGGTCGTGACCAAACTCGACGGAACCGCCAAGGGCGGCGTGGTGTTCGCGCTGGCGCGGGAGTTCGGCCTGCCGATCCGCTACGTGGGCCTGGGCGAAAGCGCCCGGGATCTGCGCGTGTTCGATGCGGAAGCATTCGTCGACGGATTGCTGCCGGCTCGGCGCGGCGAATGAACGCGCGCGAATCCATCCGCTCACATCCCTGGCGCTGGCTTGCCGCGGCGGTGATCGTGCTGGTGGTGATCGCGCTGCTCGCGGCCGTACTGTACGTGCGCTCGCTGTTGCAACCGCAGCGCTTCACCGCGCTGCTGCAGTCGCAGCTCGCCAACGCTGGCCTGGTGCTGAGCCTGGACAAACCCGCGGCACCGGCGCTGTGGCCGCGTCCGGCGGTGCAACTGCAGGGCTTCCGCCTCAGCAGCATCGGCGCCGGCGCGCCTTTGCTCATTGCGACGGAAGCGCGCATCGTGGTGCCGTGGCGCGCGCTGTTGCGTCGCGAACTGGCGATCCAGCGGCTGGAAATCCGGTCGCCGCGCATCGATCTCGACCAGTTGCAGGCACTAACGTCGAAGCTCCCCCACACCTCCGGCGCGCCGCAATTGCCGCGCATAGGTGCCGGGATTCGCATCGCCAACGGCACGCTGGTGCGCGAGGACGAACCGCTGCTTTTCGACATCGATGCGGAAACCGGCGCGCTGCTTCCGGATGTACCTTTCCATCTCGCCGCTTCCGCACACGACGACGCGGATCGCGCGGGACGGCTGGTGCTGGACGCGTTGCCGCATCACCAGGGCTCGTCGCTACGATTCGACCGGATCCGTCTGGTCGCGCGGATCGAGGGTGGCGCCGATCTGGATGTCGCCGGCGATGCGACGTGGAACGGCGGCGATGACCTGGCCGCGACGCTGCAAGGCGCCTTGGAATTGCCCGCGCCATCGACCGCGAACGGCTCGTCCGCGGCGTACAAAGACACCGCACCCGCGTCCTCGCGCAAATACTCGATTGCAGTGGAGATCGTACCGGCGCGCGGCGCCACGCCGCTCGTCGCGGCGCTGAAACTCGATGGCGTCAATGAACACGTCGATGCGCGCGTGCCGCCGCTGGCGTTGCTGGACTGGTGGCGCGACATACTGGCCGCCGCTCCCGGCAAGCCCTTGGCGCTGCCGCCGCTGCAGGGCCACGTGCAGGCCGGCGCGATCGGATACGGCCCGTTGCACATGCAGGACGTGCGCATCGACGCGGGACCGGATGTCGCGCCGCTGCCCGCCGGCAGCGCGCCGGCACCGGCAAGCACCGCCAGGAAGGGAGTCGCGCATTGAAGCGCGCCCCAGATTCCGTTCGCCCTGAGCCCTTCGACGAAGCTCAGGACAGGCTGCGGCGCGAACCGCCGAAGTCGAAGGGCAATGCGCTTCGACTCCGCTCGCCGCGAGAGCTACGCTCAGCGCGAACGGTTTCTGTTGAACCGAACGCATCATCCACGCGCAGCATCGCTCCACGCCTGCTGCCGTGGTTCGACAGCAACGGCCGCCACACTCTGCCCTGGCGGCATCCTCGCACGCCTTATCGCGTGTGGATTTCCGAGGTGATGCTGCAACAGACGCAGGTCGCGACGGTAATCCCCTATTTCGAGCGATTCATGCGCGCACTGCCGGACGTGCCGGCTCTGGCGGAGGCGAGCGAGGACGACGTGTTCGCGTTGTGGTCGGGCCTGGGTTACTACGCGCGCGCGCGCAACCTGCACCGCGCCGCACGCGCGTGAGTGGCGCGACAGGACGGCGATTTGCCGGGCGATTTCGATGCGCTGCTCGCCCTGCCCGGTATAGGCCGCTCCACCGCGGGCGCCATCCTGGCGCTGTCGCGTGGCGAGCGTTTTCCGATCCTGGACGGCAACGTCAAGCGCGTTTTCGCGCGCCACGCCGGCGTGCGCGGCTGGTCCGGCGAACGCGCGGTGGAGGAAAAGCTGTGGTCGCTCGCGGAAGAGAACATGCCGCGGCAACGCATTGCCGACTACACGCAGGCGATCATGGACCTGGGCGCGACCGTATGCGCACGCACGCAGCCGCGTTGCGGCGACTGCCCGCTGTCCGACGATTGCGTGGCATTCCGTCGGGGCCTGACCGCAACGCTGCCGCAACCACGCCCTTCGCGCGCATTGCCGCAACGGAATACCGTGATGCTGATCCTGCGCGATGCGCAGCGGCGCGTGTTGTTGCAACGGCGCGGAGCCGGCAGCGTCTGGTGGGGCTTGTGGAGCCTGCCGGAAACGGATGAAATCAACCATGCCGCGCGCGACGCCTCGAAGTTTGCATACTTGAACGGATCGCGCGTGCAGCACTTGCGCCCGTTCCTGCACGTCTTCACGCACTACCGCCTGCACGCGCAACCGCTGCTGTGGGCCGAAGTCCACGCGATGCACGCGATCGCGGATTCTCCGGACACGCGCTGGTGCGCGAGCGAGGAATTCGCGCGGCTGGGAATACCTGCGCCGGTGCGAAGATTGCTGGATGGGCTGGACGAGGAAATCCCCGCATGAGCCGCACCGTCTTCTGCGCCAGGTTGCAACGCGAAGCCGAGGGCCTGGATTACGCGCCGTGGCCCGGCGAACTGGGCAGGCGCATCTACGAGAACATCAGCAAGGAAGCATGGCGACAATGGCTGGCGCACCAGACCATGCTGATCAACGAGAACCGCATTTCGCCGCTCGATCCCAAGGCCCGCGCGTTCCTCGCCGAACAGATGGAGAAGTTCCTATTCGGTGGCGATGCGGAAAGACCGGCGGGCTACGTCCCGCCGTCGCAATGACTCAGTGGCTGTCGTCCTTGGGCCGGACGTCGTCCACGCCTTGCGCTTTTTCCGCTCGCAATGCCTTGTAGTCCACTTTCTGGATGGTCATGATGCGGCACTGCTGCGGGCCATTCCTGCTGTACTTCACGTAGTCCATGCCCGCGTTGACGTCGCCGGAAGTGGAAGTCAGCCCGATGGCAAAAGCGAAATCCAGGCCGATGCAGGGCTTCTCCAGCGTGAGCAGATAAACCTGGTTGACCCCGGTCCACACCGCGATCGCATCCTCGCGTTGGGCGTTCTTGCCGAGGTACTGGAAATTGTCCAGCCGGAAGTAATGCATGCTTCGCTGCGGCGGCGCGGCGTAGCGCTCGAAACTCGCCAGTGCGTTCGCATCGCGCTGTTTGGGCGATTGCCCCGCCCATGCGCTCGCGGCGAGCATCGCCGACAGCGCCGCTGCAACCAGTGCGATTCTCTTCATGGCCGGCTCCTTGTCGACCGCAATTACACCGCCGGCTGCACGTGAGCGGATGACTGCCGGCTGAAAGGCTGCGGAAATGGTTGCAGCTTGCCCGGCGTCGGCGACCGGTGGCACTCGCTTTTACCGGCACGACGCTTTTACCATTGCGTCCGCATCCGGCGCCATCCTGCGACGCAGCAAACCGAGGACGACATGGCCGAATTCTCCGCCTATGCCCCGTTGCAATGGCTGTCGCGGCTGTCTACCAGCCGCTTCAACAATTACGCCGGATTGAGTTCGGACGTGGTGGTGGCGCTCGGGTTGATAGCTGCGGGCCTGCGCCGCGACGAGCTGCACGCGATGATGATCCTGTGGCTGGTGCTGTGCGGCCTGCTGATCTTCAGCCTGATCGAATACGTGGTGCACCGCTGGCTGTTCCACGGGCCCTTCGAGGTGTTCGAGCAGGGCCATCGCCGCCACCACGAAGAGCCGCAGG